>CAZKCX010000647.1:0-4156 GCA_964550865.1 uncultured Planctomycetales bacterium | reverse complement strand
AGTGGCTTCTGGGCGTGAGCCCCCCTCTTGTGATGCCCAAAACGCGGATCAAGTCGGCGCTTTGGTCGACCTTCCGCTGTAGTCGTAGTTACTGGTGCAAGGGCTGGGGGGCGAGGGTTCCACACTTCGGGGGATCCTATGCGTCGTGCCCCTTCGCCCGCGAACGCCTGCAAGAGCAATCTTGGCAAAGAAAAGCCCGATGCAACAGGATCGAGACACACGGGCGGCGTATCGCAACCGATCGTTGCCTGCCGCTTCACCTCCTGGAGAGGCTTTTCGCTGCATCGAGCGGCTCGATCCGTTGGAGCCAGCCATTGCGAGCGCGATGTCGGCGTTCTTCTTGGCACATCCGCACCGATGAAGTCAGCCGGTAAGGGCGCATTCACCGTTGAAGTTAGGGAATGCTACTGATGTACGGGGGATCGAAATGGCAATACACGAGAGGTATCACGCGGCAACAGTCGTCCAGGTCGTCAGCATGAGCCGCTCGTCCCCCAGGCTTCATCGTGAAGCCGTTCGTGATTTTGGGATAGTCAGACAATCTTTCAGGAGCATATGCGATGTCCAAGTCAGTACTTACAGCCGGATGCATCGGTGTCTTCTCACTCGTATTGCTGCCCGCGCACGTCGCGCTGGCCGGTTCATGTGGACCGTGTGGGTCGAAGGCCCATGCGGTGAAGGCCCCCGATATCGTTGATGTGGCCAAAAAGGCCGGTTCATTCAAAACGCTGACCGCTGCGCTGAAGGCCAGCGGGCTGGACAAGGCACTTCGCGGCAAGGGGCCGTTCACCGTGTTCGCCCCGACGGACGAGGCGTTCAAGAAGCTTCCGAAGGGGACGGTCGATGCGCTGCTGAAGGATTTGCCCAAGCTGCGATCGATCCTGAAGTACCATGTCGTGGCCGGTAATGTGATGGCGGCGGACGTTGTGAAGGCGAAGTCGGTCCCAACGCTCCTCGGTCAGGAGGCAGCCATCAGCACGAAGAAGGGAGCTCGGATCGAGGAAGCCAGTATCGTGAAGACCGACATCAAGGCGAGGAACGGGGTGATCCACGTGATCGACCGGGTACTCCTACCGGAGCCGGACATTGTCGATGTGGCGCGAGAGGCCGGATCGTTCAAGACGCTTCTCGCGGCGCTCGATGCCGCCGGCCTGACGGACGCCCTACGGAGCGCCGGACCCTTCACCGTGTTCGCACCGACGGACGCAGCGTTCGCGAAGCTGCCCGAAGGTACGGTAGAGGGTCTCCTGAAGAATCCCAAGAAGCTCCGGGCAATTCTGACGTACCACGTGGTACCCGGCCGTTTGCTTGCGAGTGACATCGGGAAGCTGGACACCGCCAACTCGCTGCAGGGAAGTGCGATCACGTTCCGGACCTCGAGTCCCACGACGGTGAACGGTGCCTCGATCCTGAAGGCCGACATCCTGGCCGCAAACGGTGTGATCCATGTCATCGACACGGTCATCACGCCGGCGGCGACGGGTGCCGGCGGCGGCTGCGGATCGACGTGTAAGTAAGAACGCTGACGCGTCGCGATCAAACGAGGTGTGCTTGAGCGGCACCGAGTAGCCGATCGCCGCGACATGCAGAGTACCTTGTGAGAGAACACGGCGTGCCCCTGGAGGCTTCTGGCTTCCAGGGGCATTCTTCTGCGCGAGATGTCGGGCCATCAAGGCCACCCTTCCCAGAAGCTTGCCAACCCCTCCAATGAGGTTTCTCGCTGGACTATACTCTCCGAGGCCCGTTTTGCCGGGCCGTCGTGCAACCCAGGCTCTGCTGTTAGGTCGGGTGGACATCGCAGCCGGTGGAGAACGCGCTGCGGAGGAGGCCTCATGCATACTCTGATCGTGTCCAGGAAGCACTGCGTCATCCCCATCGCCGTTGCAGGTGTTCTCTTCCTCGGGTGCGGCTCAACGACGGTCTTCAAGGATCTCATCCGCTCGTCTTGCCTGGGTTCCACGCTGTTCCAGGCTGCCGCGGACGCCGCCGGAGTCGAGCCCGAAGCCTTCGCGGACGTTCTGCGTCATCTGCTCCTGCATGAGAATCTGGAAGAGGGGGACTGGGCGGGTGACTTCGGCGACGCCCGTTTGTACGCCCCGGCCGTCCTGCTGGGCGTCGGGTATGAGATCGACAGCCCTTGCCTGCTCGAGTTCGGCCGGGCGTCCTTGGAGGGCAACCGCCAGCGGATCCGCGATCATCGATCGCGCCCGCTGGGCTTCTGGGCCGATTTGCCCGAGCAGATCATGGCCGCCTACGGCCTGGTCGAGGCGTATGCGTACGGACCCGGCGGCGAGGACCTGGCGCTGATCGATGCGGTCTTGGATCGGGTCGATGCCGCTTTCGAGCTGCTCGGCCTGTATCCGGAAGGGCTGTTGGAGTCGTTGTCGCAACCCTACGGCATGACGACCCAGACGGCCGCGATCGCCGCGCTCCACCTGCACTACGCGCGGCAGATCGGCGGCGAGCGCGGACGGGAGCGCCGGGAGTTCGGCCTGCGGCTCATCGAGGCCGTCAACGAGCACGCCTACGAGCCCGAGCGCGGCGTCTACCTGTTCTCGACCCGGACCGACCGGCTGCACCTCTATCCCAACGCCATGATGATCATCGCGAACTGCATGGCGTACCAGGCCGCCAACGATGTCGCATATCTCGAGCGCGCCGAGGCCACGCTCCAGAACATCCAACCGCTCAAGGACGCCGAGCAGGGCAACTACCGAAGCCCGTACAGCGCTGCGACCATGGGCGCCGAGAGTGAGGACTACTCCACGCTGTCGTCGCAGCTCTACCTGACGTTCGCCCTCTGCAAGCTATACGAGACGACCGGACACGAAGCCTACGAGGCCGAGGCCAGACAGGTGCTCGGGTTCGTGACGTCGCACCTTCTCGAAGACGGTCGCCTACTCCATCACTGGATGGACGGCCGCCCCGCGCAACCCGAAGACCCCGAGTACTACTGCACCGGCTGCAACTTCCAGGCGCTGTATGTGATGTGGTACCTCGGTGGTTTACAGCCGTCTGCCGCGTCCGTGCTATGATGGTGTCGTGCGCGAATGGGCATCTTCGGGTTTCAGAATCGGCAAGACCTCCCAAGCACAGGCTCCTGGCGGTAGACTACGCTCATGAATGAGCATGCCGACAAGGGAGGCGAGCGCGCCGGCCGATGGCAACCAGTGATTGGGTTGCTTTGTTCGCCGAAGGCCGGAGGCTTCATACCGAAGCTGTTCTTCGCTGTTTTGCTGTTGACAGCCGTATCAAGAACGGCCATGACGTTTCTCCTGCCGGACACGTGGCAGATCAGCGGCTACTACCTGGATGCACAGTTCTACAGCCTCCTTTTGATCATCGGCGCAGCATGGGTTTTCTCTATCGTTGTGCTCCTTGTCAGGAAGGACTACAGAAGAGGGTTGGGACGCATGGTCGCGATCCCAGCACTCCTGTTCCTCGGGCTCATCGTCAGCGCTATGACCACGCTGCTCCTTCCTCAGCGCAGACGAGCAGCTTCTCGTCGTGGCTCGCGGGGGACACCTGACCGACGCGATCCTGATCGCCTCGAAGCAACCCCTCACCCAATTCGTGCCATACTCCGATCCAAACCGCCAACAACAGTGGCAGCAAAGAACGGATCGTATTAGTGCCCTTCTGGACGCTCACGCCGGAACCGCAACCCAGCCTGCCGTCCAGCTCGCCGAGCCGAAGGTGAGATCGATGCTGCAGACGTGGTGCGACCGGATAGGGAAGGATCTTACACGAGCGCTGTCTGACGATGGAGGGAGAGTGTCGTGCCGAATCTACGAGATTATGCCGACACAGCGAGGATGGCGCCGCGTCTGGTTCACCGTGGCGTATGAGAAAGGGGACATCCAGTACGAATCCTTGGGACGAATGTCGGTGGTCCAGGACGGCGGGCGCCTGCTCATAGCGGACCAAGAGGCGTCACTGTCGTGGTCGAACGACGATGAGAAGCGATTTGCCGAGCGCGTGAGAGCGGCGCTGCTGAAACTCGCCCCTAGCGGTACGTATCTGCTGAACGAACGCGTAGCAGCTCCCAAGTGTGGCGCGAACTGAGAATGAGTGCGCGCGACAAGGACGATCACGCATGACCACACGTGAGGGCATCCATGGCAGCGTCTGAACCGACGGGGGTACGGTGGCGGCG
>CAZKCX010000646.1:0-4173 GCA_964550865.1 uncultured Planctomycetales bacterium | reverse complement strand
GAGGTCCGCGTCCTTGAACTTGAAGCCCGGGCGGGCGTCGCGGTCGTCCAGGAGCACTTCGATACCCTTGGCGGTCAGCGTCTCGTAGAGCCCTTCCGCGGCGGAACGCACGTCCTCCTCGCGGAGATCGAGCGCGACGATCAGGACGTGAAACGGAGCGATCGGCATCGGCCACACGATCCCGTTGTCGTCGTGGCCGAGCTCCACCGCGGCGGCGAGGATTCGATTCAGCCCAATGCCGTAGCAGCCCATGATGAGCGGCCGGGCCTTGCCGTCCTTGTCGAGCACGGTGGCCTTCATGGCGTTGCTGTACTTGGTGCCCAGCTTGAAGACGTGCCCGATCTCGATGCACTTCTTGAATCGGATCGGTGCGCCGCAGCGCGGACAGGCATCCCCCTCGACCGCGTTGCGGATGTCGGCCACCTCGCTGAGCTCGAAGTCGCGACCGGGCTCGAGGCCGACGACGTGGTAGTTCGTCTTGTTCGCGCCGGTGGCGGCGTCGTGCATCACGGCTACGGCCTGGTCGCAGACGATCCGCGCGCCCTTGGCCTGGAGCGTGTGCGGACCGGCAAAGCCCACCTCCGCGCCGGTCAGCTCGCGGATGGTCTTGTCGTCGGCGAGGGCAATGTCGCCGACCGCGGCCGCGCGGCGAAGCTTGGCCTCATTGATCTCGTGATCCCCGCGAACCAGGGCGACGAGCGGCTTGCCTTCCTCGTCGGCGTAGACCAGCGTCTTGATCATGCTGGACGGCTCCCGCTTGAGGAACGCACACACCTCGTCGATCGTGCGCTGGTCGGGCGTCTCGACCTCCGTTAGCTCCGGCAGGGGGGTGGGCGCGTCCGTCGGCGGAAGCTCCGCGGTCTCGGCCCGCTCGAGGTTGGCCGCGTAGCTGCATTCGGGGCACTCGACGAGCCAGTCCTCCCCGGCGTCGGTGACGGACATGAACTCGTGGCTGGCGTCCCCGCCGATCGGGCCGCTTTCGGCCTCGACGATCGTGTACGCGATCCCGCAGCGATCGTAGATTCGCTGGTAGGCCTCGTACATCGTCCGGTAGGTCTCATCGAGCCCGCCGGGGCCTTCCTTGGCGAGGTGAAAGCTATACGCGTCCTTCATCTGAAACTCGCGGGTCCGCAGGACGCCGCTCTTGGGACGCTCCTCGTCGCGGAACTTGGTCTGGATCTGATAGAGATTCAGCGGCAGTTGCTTGTAGCTGCTGACGAACGCGCGAACGGTGTCCGTGATGACCTCCTCGTGTGTGGGGCCAAGGACGGTGCCGCGTCGGAAGGGTTTGTCGGCCAGCTGGACGAGCGTCGGGCCCATGGCCTCGACGCGACCCGTCTCCTGCCACAGCTCGATGGGATGCATCGCGGGCATGAAGAGCTCGATCGCGCCGGCGGCGTTCATCTCCTCGCGGATGGTGCTCTCGATCTTCCGCAGCACACGGTACCCGAGGGGTAGATAGGTGTACGCACCGGCCGTCACCTGACGGATGAATCCCGCCCGCACCAGCAACCGGTGGGAGGGGACGATCGCCTCGGCGGGCACCTCTTTGACGGTCGGGATGAAGTAGTGGCTCCAGCGCATCGATTCACTCGCCCAGTAGTCCTGACGGATCAGAAACGAATCCCCTATTGTGAGGACTGCCGGCGTGGCTGGCAAGCGCCGAAGAGGCCGAGGCACCGCGCACGAGCCGGGGACCGGATCGTGCGGAAAGGGCAGGCCTGCCGTCGGTGGTCCGGGTAGAATATGCTCGGTGGGTGGGAGGCCGGGATACCCCAGCGCCTCTCGGATCGAAGGGAGACTCCGATGGCACGATCCATCTCACGACGTCGATTCCTCACGCAATCGGCCGGTGCGGGGCTGCTGGCGTCCACGGCAGCCCGACGCTGCCACGCCGCCCCGAAGAGACGCGACAAGCCGAACCTGCTCTTCATCTGGACCGACGAGCAGCGGGCCGACACGATGGCCGCGTACGGAAACACGAAGATCCGGGCCCCGAACCTCAACCGGCTGGCGGCCGAGAGCGCGGTCTTCCGACGTGCGTACGTGACGCAGCCGGTCTGCACGCCGTCGCGGTCCAGCGTCATGACGGGGCTGTGGCCGCACGTGAGCGGCTGCACCGCGAACAACATCCCGCTACGGCCGGAGACGAAGGTCCTTCCGGAGCTCGTGAACGATCCGGACTACCGCACCGCCTACATGGGCAAGTGGCACCTGGGCGATGAGATCTTCGCCCAACACGGCTTCCAGGAATGGGCCAGCATCGAGGACAACTATACGAAATACTACAGCTCCAGCCGCGACCGCAACGCGCGGAGCGATTACCATCATTTCCTCATCGAAAAGGGATACACGCCCAACAATGGGAGCAAGTTCAGCCGGGCCTTTGCCGCCCGCCGACCCATCGACCACTGCAAGCCGGCCTTCCTCGAGCAGCGGGCGTGCGAATTCCTGAAGCGGAACCGAAACCACCCCTTTATGCTCTACATCAACTTCCTCGAGCCGCACATGCCGTTCTTCGGGCCGCTGGACCACGTGCACGATCCGGACAAGATCGATCTGCCCGCGAACTTCGACGATCCGCTGGAACCGAACGAGCCCTTGCGTTATCGCGCGAAGCGGGCCCGGTGCATGGAGGAATACGGGAAGGACGCACCGACGATTCGCGGGCTCATCGCCCGCTACTACGGGTTGGTCACGCAGGTAGACCGCAGCGTCGGTGGGATCCTGAAAACCCTGGAGGACCTCGGTCTGGCCGACAACACGATCGTCGTCTACACCAGCGACCACGGCGACATGATGGGCAGCCACAAGCTCGTCGCCAAGAGCGTCATGTACGAGGAGGCCGTTCGCGTGCCGTGGTTGCTGCGCGTGCCACGGATGGGCCGACGGCAAAGGGTCATCTCGCATGCCACGAGCCACATCGACCTCGTGCCCACCTTGTTGGACCTGCTGGGCAGCGAGGCCCGGGACGGTCTGCCCGGCCACAGCCTCGTGCCCGTTCTCCGCGGTGAGACGAAGAGGCCCGACGACGTGCACATCGAATGGAACCCGGGCCAAGGCGCGCTACGTAGGAGTCGGAAAGCGGACGGTGTGGCGCCGAAGTCCGAGCTCGATCGCGTCGCCGTCGAGAGCACGCGCACGGTGATCACGCCGGACGGATGGAAGCTCTGCCTGAGCGATCGAGACAAGTGCCAACTGTTCTCGCTGAAGGACGACCCCGGCGAGACCCGTAATCTGTTCGACTCCGGCCGGCATCCCGACGTCATCAAACGACTCACCAAGAAGATCCGGCAATGGCAGGAGCGAAACAACGACAAGGTACAGCTACCCGTGTGATCGCCGAGCGACAAGAAAGGAAGACGCAACGAATGACCACGCGAAGTACCACCACGCACCGGGCGCTGCGGATCGCCGTGCTGGGCTGCATCGCCATCGCCGCCGAGGCGTGCGCGCTGGACCTCCACGTCGCAACCGACGGCAACGACAAGTGGTCCGGCAAGCTCATCCGGCCCAACAAGGAGAAGACCGACGGACCCTTTGCGACGCTTCATCGCGCCCGCGACGAGATTCGCAAGATCAAGAAGGCCGGCAGTTTGCCCGAGGGCGGGATCCGCGTGCTGATCGCCGGCGGCGAGTATGTCCTTACAGAGCCGCTCGAGCTGGCGGCCGAAGACTCGGGAAGCGACAAGGCGCCGATCGTCTATCGCGCGGTTGACGGCCAGCGTGTGATCATCAGCGGCGGCCGACGCGTCAAGGGTTTTGCTCCCGTCAAGGACGACACTGTGTTGAAGCGCCTGCCGGAAGCCGCGCGAGGCAAGGTCCTGCAAGCGAATCTCAAATCGATCGGCGTTACGGACTACGGCTCGCCCAAGGGCGGCGGGCTCGAGCTGTTCTACAACGACGAGCCGATGACGCTCGCGCGGTGGCCCAACGAGGGGTTCGTGCGCATCGCCGAGGAGGCCGGCGGCAAGAAGTTCAACGTTCGCGGCCGCAAGGGCGACAAGATCGGCAAGTGGGTGTACGAAGACGACCGGCCCAAGCGGTGGTCGGATGAGAAGGACGTCTGGGTGCACGGCTACTGGTTCTGGGACTGGTCCGACCAGCGACACAAGGTCAAGCACATCGACACCGAGAAGCGGGTGATGGAGGTCCAGCCGCCGTACCATCACT
>CAZKCX010000645.1:0-4189 GCA_964550865.1 uncultured Planctomycetales bacterium | reverse complement strand
GCGAGCGTTCGCACCTGGACGGCCCCAGGATAGGCCGTCAGGTAGTAGTGCAGCCCCAACATCGCATAGGCCGCGCCCCGGAGGCTCAGCGCCGCGAGCGATTCGATCCGCCGGTCGCACGCCGACTTGGCGATGGGCGCCATCGAGCGCGGACCGAAGGCCATCACGTACGACAACCCCCAGAGCGCCCGCCCCTGGCAATCGTCGGATCCCGTCTGATCCAGGAAGCAGCGGTCGATCGACAGGAAGTTGCGAAATCGCCCGTCGTCCTGCTGGCAGTAGAGCACGAAGGCGAGATACCGCTGCAGCAGCTCCATCGCCTCTTCGTCCTGGGTCAGTCGGAGGCTCTTGCTCGCGACGACCAGCCCCCGCGCGTTGTCGTCCACGCAGTAGCCGTGCGCATAGTCGGGCACGGGGCCTCGGGCGTGCTGCATGAGCCCGAAGCTGTCGGTCATGACCTTGAGGTGCTCGAGATGCGGGTCCGGCAGCATCTTGGCGCTGATGATCGTCGAGATCTTCTTCGAGTGGCGGACCGGCCGCTTCTGCCGGATCTTGTGCACCTGGTCGAAGAGGGTGAGGTAGTCCTTGCCGACTTGCGGCCAGACCATATCGCGTCCGTACTCGTACGCGCGCTTGCGCATCGCGTGCATTTCGGTCTTGCGGTCGAGCAGGCCGTTGATGGCTTCCGCCAGCCCGGAGCTGTCGTGGAACGGGACGAACTTGCCCCGTCCGTCGTCGAGCAGCTCTTGGGCGTGCCAGTATGGCGTGGAGACCACGGCCTTGCCCGCGCCGACGGCGTACGCGAGGGTCCCGCTCGTGATCTGGGCCTCGTTGGGATAGGGCGTCACGTAGATCTCCGCCGAGCAGAGGAACTCGGCCAGCTCCTCCGACGAGACGAACCGGTTGTGGAAAATGACGTGGTCGTCCATGCCCAGGCGGCGAACCTGCCGCTGAAGGCTGATGCGGTACTCCTCCTTGTGTTGGCGGCGGAGGTCCGGATGGGTCGCCCCGACGATGAGGTAGGCCACCTTCGGGTGCTTCTCGACGATGGCGGGCATCGCGTCGATCATCGTCTCCAGGCCCTTACCGGGGCCGAGCAGACCGAACGTGAGAATAACGGTTCGACCCGCGACGTTGAACTTCTCCTTGTAGAAGTTCGGGTCGACGAAAGGCAGGTCCGGCACGCCGTGCGGGATGACGGCGATCTTCCGCTCAGGGACGCCTTGCTCGGTCAGCATCTTCCGGCCACGCTCGGTCATCACGACCATCATGTCGGACTGCTCGACGAGCCCTTCGAAGACGCGGGCCTGGTCCGGATTGGGATCGGCGAGGACCGTGTGCAAGGTCGTCACAATCGGGACGTTCACGCGGCGGAGCATGGTGAGCAGGTATCGTCCGGCCGGGCCGCCGTAGATGCCGTACTCATGCTGGACCGACACGATGCTGGCCGAGCTGTTGTTGATGAAGTCGGCGCTCGCACGGTAGTCACTGATTCGATGCTGTCGGATCTCGAGCCGCACCTCGGGGGGATAATCGTATTCCTCGACCCCGTTCGTGACGGCGATGACGAAGGGTTTCTCATTGACTTCCGGTTGCCCCGCGACGGCACGGCAGAGATCCGACGTGAACGTACCGATCCCGCACTGCCGAGGCGGATACGTCGCTACGAATACGAGCATTGCCTATGTCCTCCAGGCGCTCCTCTCCCCCCGAAGCGAGAAGGCTTCCTCCTGCCGCTTCCCGCCGGCGAAGAATCCATTCGGGTTTGTGGTAACCATCTTAACGCCAACCGCGATCATTTTCACCCGTTCGTCCGCGCTTTCTGAGGCGCGTTGGCCCATCTTTTTTGTACGCAACTGCATCCGCGCCAAGACCTCGCGGGCTTTCGATGCGGACGCCTCGTTGGTTCAGGTTCCCTCCTCGCACGATCCAGTGTGTTGGATGCCGCTCGGCCCCGGTGGGGACCTCGCTTTCGTGGGAAGCGGACGTGATGGGGAAGCTGCTCTGGGGGGAGGCCGCTTCGATGGGCAAGTCGTTGTGTTGGGGCACCTGCTTCGGCGGGGAAGCTGCTTCGATGGGGAAGTCGTTGTGATGGGGCGGCTGCTTCGACGGGGAAGCTGCCTTGATAAGGAACTCGCTTCGATAGGCGACCCGCATGACGCCGGGTATCCGGGTCCCTCTCCTGAGCAAGGCGGCCCCGGGTCGCCGCGGGAGCAACAGCGGTTTCGACTTTGGGCTCTTGCCGCCTTCGCGCTCCGGCTGGTCCGCTTTCGATCGCGGGCTCGGCCGCTTTCGGCGTCCGGCTCGGCTCGCCTGCTTCCGACCAGCGGCACCGAATTATTGGGGGGGGTATGAGATGCGGCTCAAGGTTTCGACCGTGCGTGCCGAAACTTGACATCAGCCGGTCCTTGGCTACACTAAGCTTGTCGGTCGCCGTTGTGGGTAGGCCCGCTTGGCGGGCTGAGGGCAGGCTGCAATCCCCGATAGCTCAATTGGTAGAGCGTCCGGCTGTTAACCGGCAGGTTGTAGGTTCGAGTCCTACTCGGGGAGGTCAAGGCCGGTATCGAACGCGATGCCGGCCTCGGTTTTGCGATCAGAACGTCGCAAGCCTCGATGCCCATAACCCGCTGTCGCAAAGGGATATGGGAGATGGCTCGACGCTGCACGGCCAACACGATTCCCTTGCCTGTTAACCCCATCTCGCGGGGTTGGGGCGATTCTCGCCGAGATTCTCTGGCTCTCGCCTCTCCACCTGCAGACCGTTTAACAACCCCGTTCGGCCCAGGGGTGCCCGCTGTGACATGGCCGGATCGAGCGTACCGGGTTAGCGCTGGAGTGTGGCGATGATGATCGACGACACGCTTATCGAGCAGATCGTGGAGCGGATTCTCCGGGTTACCCAGCCGGACAAGATCATCCTCTTCGGCTCGGCCTTGACCGGCGAGATGACCCGAGATAGCGATATCGACCTGCTGATCGTCGAGCCGAAGATGTCTGACAGACGGTCAGAGTATGTTCGCGTGCGAGAGGCGGTCGGCAATCTCGGACGACCGGTCGACGTCTTGTTCATTACAACCCAATGGTTCGAGGACACCAAGGATCTTGTCGGCGGCATCGCCTATCCCGCGAACAAGTATGGTAAGGTAATCTACGATGCCGCCTGATGAGGCAAAACGAGCGCTCGTTGCCGAATGGCTGCGAAAGGCCGACGCCGATCTCGGCGTAGCCGAGTATCTCGTCGAGGACGACGTCGCCTTTCCAGGTGTCATCGCATTTCACTGTCAGCAGGCTGCCGAGAAGTACATCAAGGCCCTGCTCACCTGGACGGACGTCGATTTCCCGAAGACGCATGACCTGCGGGGCTTGCTCGACATGCTACCGCCATCGCATGCACAGCTCGGGGACGAACTCAGCGAAATCATCGTTCTCACACCCTACGGCGTCGAACTTCGCTACCCCACCGACCGGCCGGAGGCCACGCCGGACGAGGCCCGCGAGGCGGTGCAGTTGGCGCAGGGTGTTCGTGCTGCAATCATGCCGTTGTTGCATGGCTCCTCAGATGATGGTGGAGGATCGAGGGAGGAGATGCCATAGCTGCCGCCAACCTCGCCGTAGTCGATGCCTGGCAGATCTTCAACGCCAGTATCTGGCCGCCTTTGCGGAGTTCGAACGTGACATGATCGCTGCACGAATCGCCGAGTCCCGAAGCTACCTGAAACAGCACGGCCGCCGTCTGGCCGGGAAGGTTCCCTACGGCTACGACGCCGACCCGACGAACAAACAGCTCGTGCCCAACCCAACCGAGGCACCGCGCGTCGCCGATATCTTTCGTCGCGCCGCCGAAGGCCAACTGCCCAAGCAGATCGCTGCCGATCTCAACGATCTCGGCTGGCCCACGAAGGTGTATCATTCTCAGCGTTCCGGCAAGACCACCGGCGGGGGCAAGTGGACCGCTCGCCAGATCAGCGACACCTTCCACATTCCGGACTATGGTTGCCTCCGATGTTGCGGCTGATGTCCGCCGTGCGGGGCCAATTGCGAGCGATCCACCTCTAAGGTACATCCTCACCATCTATGGAATAGCAGACCCGCGAGCTGTGGCCGACACTGTTCCGTCGCTAGGCCAAGCCCTTGGCTAGCCCAAGTTTGACACCTTGTGTTGTAAGTCTTTGGGGCGGCAAGGTGCGCG
>CAZKCX010000644.1:0-4200 GCA_964550865.1 uncultured Planctomycetales bacterium | reverse complement strand
AAAAGCCATGACCCGCAAGGAGCTAGTAACCGGAGTTAGCTAGAGACTCAGTTTCGGCTATTGTACAGCTCACAATCACCGCAGTGCTGGAAACGCAGTAGATGCCACCACCTCGTCCGCCATTGCCACCGGCGCCGTACGCCCAATAGGCGCCGCCGCCGTGCCCCGCTTCGTTGCCGCTCAATACACACTGCCTGACTGTCGGACTACTCCCATCGCAGAAGATCCCCCCGCCGTGCGCGCCGTCGCCGCCGATTGGGTAGATTTCAGTCCCGTCTGCACCATCCGCAGCGTGGCCGTTCGTGATCGTCAGGCCACACAGTACGGAGTTGGGTCCCTCACCCGAATCGAACACGAACCCCCGGTGCGGATTACTCCCCGTCCCCTGGCAATCGATGACGGTCGCTGCCACGACATTCGGATCGTTCGGGTCTTCGCTGCGGACCGTGATGGCCTTGCCGAGGAAGCTGATGTCCCGGTTACCGTCGCCCGTGTACGTGCCTTGGGCAATAATGACCTCGTCGCCATTACTGCATGCATCGATCGCCGCCTGGATCGTGGCGTATTCGCTCGGGACGTGTCGCTCTGCTGCCAGGCCGGGTGAGGCCACTACGAAGACCATGCCCAACGCCAACAGCACTTCATTCTTCTTTCGCATCGCTTGCCTCCTCATCCCTTGATCGGCGAATCCCCGCATAGCAGGGGGGCATGGATCGCGTCTCGCGAGTGCGGCAAACGCCCGGCAACCCGTAAATGAAGACGCAACCGATCCAACCCTAATGCGGCCTCAATGTTAAGCGTATTCAACGGTGAATGAACTCGATAAACCACCTTGCTATCTCATAGGTCCAAGCTGGAAGTCTACCTCCGACAGGCCCCACGTCAAGGTTAATCTCGTTGGAAGCCCATAAAGGGGCTAAAACTGATCACGGCCGAGGAGTGGGAGGCGAGCTACCACCCGCCGCTG
Source organism: uncultured Planctomycetales bacterium (assembly GCA_964550865.1). Classification (GTDB taxonomy): domain Bacteria; phylum Planctomycetota; class Phycisphaerae; order UBA1845; family JAFGLZ01; genus JAFGLZ01. The sequence continues at coordinate 3,233 of CAZKCX010000644.1, read as the reverse complement.
AGCATCTCGTGGCATCGCGTGCTCTTCCGCCCGTGGACGCACGTCCGACGCAAGGCGCTCCGCAAGATCGAGGGGGAGTGAGCCGCCCCTGGCGCGGTTGCCCATCCGTGGTACACTTGGCGCTCGCTTGGACACCCCGAGATTCTGGAAGCGATCTCCATGAGGAGGACCCATCGTGCGAAGGCATCATCTCGTTCATGCCCTTTTGGTCGTGGCCGCCGCAGCGCTTGTGGCGAACGTCACCCAGGCAGCCGAAGTGACCGAAACCATCCCCGCCGGAGACTACGCCGTGGCGAAGGACGTCAACTGGCAGGCGAAGTGGATCTGGACCGACGGGCCGTCGTCGCCCCGCAACCTCTACCTGCTCGTCGTCAAGGACGTTCAGGTGGGCGATCCGTCCGGGGAGTGGCGGTGCCACGTGTCGGCCGACTCGCGCTATCGCTTCTTCGTCAACGGTGAATGGATGGGCAACGGGCCCGCGCGGTGCTTCGCGTTCAACCAGGAGTTCGACACGTACGACCTGACGGGTCTGCTCGTGCCGGGCAAGAACCGCCTCACCGTCCTCGTCAGCCACTACGGCGAGGGGACGTTCCAGTACAACCCGACCGGCCAGGCCGGGGCGCTCGCCCAGCTCGAACGAAAGAAGGGCGGCCGCTGGCAGGTCGTCGCCGCGACGGACGAGACGTGGAAGGTCCGTCGGCACGCGGGCTACATCCGGCCGACCACGCGGATTAGCTGCCAGATGCCTTTCGAGGAGATCTTCGACGCGCGACCCGTCGGGGCGGAGATCCTCTCGGCCGGTGAGGGCAGCGGCTTTGCGGAGGCCAAGACCGTCGCCGCGGTCGGAGAGGGGCCGTGGAAGCGGCTCGTCCCGCGGCACGTGCCGATGTTCACGCGCGAGTTGGTCCCGCCCGTGCGGGTGGTGCGGACGCGAACGGTCGAGGTGCCGAACTGGTTCAGCGGCCTGACGCTTCGCCCGTACCTGCTGCCCGGCTACTTCATGCAGAACCACAAGCACCTGAATGGAGTGGCCGTCACGGTGCTCGTCAGCCCGACGGAGCAGAAGGCCCGCTTCTACAGCCCGATGGGCCGCTTCGAAAACCTGATCATCAACGGCAAGCAGACGCACAACGGCAAGCCCGTCATGTTGGAGAAGGGCGAGAACCTGTGCATGATCGCCTGCCGCGCCGGGACGCACCATACGTTCGACCGGTGCTATGTCGCCCACCTCGAAAAGCCCGTGACGATGAAGGGCGTTTTCGACGACCAGACCGCGTGGACGGTCATCGGCCCCATCAAGGACTATCGCAGGGAGCGAGGCAAGCTCGCGCGAGCCACGTGTGCGAAGGACCTGTCGGCATGGCGGGACGCGGCCCAGCCCGTTAAGCAGGAGCACATCGTCACGGCCGGAAGCCCGTGGACGGAGACGAGGTTCGTCGACGACCTCGGGCAAACGCCACGGATCGACCGGCTCGAGTCCCTCTGCTGCTCCAGCCCCGAGACGACGGTGATCCATCCCACGAAGGAGGGCCATCCGGAGATCCTGCTCGATTTCGGCAAGGAGGTCGTCGGCGAGCTCACGTTCGACATCGTCGGGCCGGCGGGCGTGGCGATCGACTTCAACTGCTTCGAGGAGATCGAGGACGGCGAGCGCTTCCACTACACCGAGGGGAATCTCTCGGCCCTACGATACATCACGCGCGAAGGACGCCAGCAGTACACGTCGTTCCTGCGGCGCGGCTATCGCTACTGCCAGGTGACGTTCCGCAACGTCACCGCGCCGGTCCGCGTGCGGTCGATCCACACGGTGTTCTCCACGAGCCCGCCGGTGGAACGGAGCAGCTTCGCGTGCAGCGACCCGCTGCTGAACACGATCTGGCACATCGGCCGCCACACGTTGCGGTGCTGCGCGGAGGACACCTTCACCGACTGCCCGACCTACGAGCAGACCTACTGGGTGGGTGACGGCCGGAACGAAGCCATGATCGACTACGCCGCCTTCGGCGACATCGCCCTGACGCGACGGTGCGCGGAGCTGCCGGGGCAATCCCTCTTCCGACAGCTGATCCCCGAGAGCCAGGTGCCCAGCGCGTGGGACCGGATTTTGACGGCCTGGGCGCTGCTGTGGGTGCAGATGGTCGACGAGCACTACGGCTTCAGCGGCGACATGGAGTATCTGCGCGGGGTGTACCCGGATGTCCGCAAGACGCTGCGGAACATCAAGAACAATCTGATGGACGATCGCGGTCTGATGAAGATCAACGCCTGGAACATGTTCGACTGGGCGGGGCAGGATTCCGGCCACGACGTCGTCACGCACAACCAGATGTTCCTCGTCGAGGCGCTCCGACGTGGCGAGTTCCTCGCTCGGGAGCTGGGCAAGAAGGCCGACGCCGCCGGATTCGCCCAGCAGCGAGAGGACCTTATCGCCGCGATCAACAAGCACTTGTGGGACGAGGACAAGGGTGCGTACATCGACTCGATCCACAACGACGGTAAGCGGAGCGGGACGATCAGCCAGCAGACGAACTCGTTGGCCGTCGCCTATGACGTCGCCCCGGCCGATCGGCTGGGGCGGATCCAGGACGTGCCGGTTCGGCCCAAGTCGGGCATGGTGAAGGTGGGCAGCCCGTTCGCGCTGTTCTACATCCTCGAGGCCCTGGCCAAGCAGGGGCGCCAGGCCGAGATTCTGGCGATCGTTCGGGATCGCTGGGGGCTCATGGTCGACAAGGGCGCGACGACGTTTTGGGAGACCTTCCCGGGGTACAACAAGGACTGGTGGACGCGGAGCTACTGCCATGCCTGGTCGGCCGCGCCGACGTACTTCCTCACGCGGTACCAGCTCGGCGTGTGGTGGGCCGATCCGGGTTGCGACGTCGTGCGGATCGCGCCGAAGCCGGTCGATCTGACCTGGGCCCGCGGCCGATGGCACACGCCGCACGGGTCCGTCGAGGTTTCGTGGGAGAAGGACGCCGAGCAGCTCGTGCTCGACGTGGATCTGCCGGACGGCGTGCGAGGCATCGTGGAGCTGCCGGGTGAGGCGTCAGACTACGCGTCCGTTTCCGCCAAGACCGGTACGCCGGTGAAGAAGGATGGTACGTGGCGGCTGAATCTCCCGGCCGGTGCGGCATCCAAGATTACGGCGCGGCGTCCCGGCTAGTACCGAGTTTCACAAGTCGTGACGCCTCCCTCAGAATCCAGCGACGCGGGACCTCTCCAGTGATCCGGCGCAA
>CAZKCX010000643.1:0-4235 GCA_964550865.1 uncultured Planctomycetales bacterium | reverse complement strand
ACTTCGGCCACGGAAAAGGAGATGCTCATGGGAAATTCGCTGCCGTCCCGGCGCTGGGCGTTGACCTGCACATGCTTGCCGATGAGGTGGGGACGGCGGGTGGCGATGTAGCGCCGGACGTAGAACCCGATCGCCACCGAGCCGAGCAGGTAGACGGCGACGATGGCCCAGTCGAGCGGACCGAAGTTGGATTGGGTGGCGATCTTCTCGAGTGCTTCCATACGCGGCATCCTGAGGCTACGGTGAATATCTTTCGAAGAGCTTCCGGTAGCGTTCGGACATTCTCGGTGATGGGTGGAACAAGTCAATAAACCAGCACGTCGACAAGTCGAGACAGAAGCCATGAGCCCTGCAATCCGGCTTCGCACGCACCTACTCAGGCGAATTCGTGTCCCCCATCGCTGAAGCGATGGGCCACCCGGTCAAGATGCCCATGCGACGGAATGGCCGTGCCACAGCAACTCATGGGCAAAATGCCCATGCTACGCTGGGACCTTGAGGCTGCTTCGGATGGCACTGATACTCCAGAACCGGCCTGGGGCCGCGGCGTCGCCTTGGCGAAGCCGGGTCCTCAGGTCGGTCCTTCTTGTCTGCGGGGAGGCTCATCGCCATCACTCGTACCGGCCGTATTCCTCGGCGAGGGGGACGAGGACCTCGAGCTTGGCCGGCTCGACGTGCGGAGCGACCGAGCACGCGCTGCTCAAGATGTATCCGCCGCCGGGCTTGCCCACGCGGAGCCGCCAGCGGACGTCGTCGATGAGCTTGGCCTGCGTGCCGTGCAACAGCGTGTTGACCGCGTCGATATTGCCCTTGATGAAGGCCTTGCCGGCGAGGACCTCCTTGGCTTGATCCAGCTCGACGGTACCCAGCGGCGGCGGGTCGAGTGTGTCGATCCCTTGCGTGCCCGTCTCCAGCATGAGATCGAGCCGGTCGGCGATGGCCCCACAGGTATGCGTGTAGACGAAGACGTCGTCGGCGGACCGGATCGCCTCGGCCAGCCGACGCTCATAGGGCAGGACGAACTCGGCGTAGTGATCGCGGCTGATGAACCCCGCGCCGGCGTAGGCCGAGCTGATCAGGACGGCCTCCACGCCGCAGTCGATCTGTCTTCGGGCGAGCTGGATGGCGCCGCCGGTCAGCCGGTCGAGGCAGGCGTGGACCTTGGCCGGGTCGTCGAGCAGCGAGACGGCGGCCTCCTCGTTGCCGAGCAGCTCGATCCACTGCGAGAACGGCGAGAAGACCTCCGAGTGAACGGAGTACTCGTTTCCGACGGCGGCCACGACGCGCTCGATCGTGTTCGTTACGTAGGGCGGAAAGAAGTCCTCGTCGGGGCGCGGGTCGGTCTCGAAGTCCCACAGGTGGGGATGACCCACGCCGGTGACGTCCCACGGCTCGACGTAGACCAGCTTGTCGGGATCCACCGTGCGGAGAGTCGGCCGCGGGGGATTGCCTTCCGGCGGGATGTAGTGCGCGTTGTCGTCGTGGGGCAGACGCGTCCGGCCGCCGTGGGTCCAGTGGATGACGTCCTCGGCGTCGCCGCGGTCGATCCGGTCGACGTATCGCTCGATATCCGGCGGCCGGCCGGGCAGGTTGACGAGGATCCCATCGAACCGGTAGCGCTCGCGGAGTCGAAGCAGGGCCTCGGCAAAGCCTTCGTTCGTGAACCAGATCTCGAACGGGCTCAACCCGGCATGGAGGAAGTAGTGGCCCAGGGCGAGCTGACACATCACCGGCACACGGTCCGGTGTGCCGAGGGCCATCGTCCTTCGCATGCGTTGTTTGGGAGTCATCTCCTCGTCACTCGTTCGTGGTTGACGGCCGGCGCTTCGCGCTCAGGGCCGATGCTGCTATCTTCTCCTGCGTGTCCTCAGACTTCGGGGAGCCCGACATCGCAAAGGAGCGTAGCCATGCTCATCGTTTGTGTTCACGTCCATGTCAAGCCGGATTGCGTCGACGCCTTCAAGGAGGCCAGCATCGCCAACGCGACGAACAGCGTCAAGGAGCCCGGCATCGCGCGATTCGACGTAGTCCAACAGCAGGACGACCCGACGCGGTTCGTGCTGGTCGAGGTCTATCGCACGCCCGACGACCCGGCCCGGCACAAGGAGACCGACCACTACAAGACCTGGCGCGATGCGGTCGAGGACATGATGGCCGAGCCGCGCTCGAGCGTGAAGTACGACAACGTCTTCCCCGACGACGTTGGCTGGGGCTGAAGCAGACTACAGAAGGGAGCCCGAGCAGGAATGAACCAGTCGCATCCGACGACGCGTGCATACCGGTTACTGTTCGTCTTCGTGCTGGCCTCTTCCGTCGCGGTCGCACAGGGGGCCGAGTGGCCCGTGCTGCCCAAGGCCGACGGCACGACGATGATTCCGGCGCAGGACTCCCCCTATCATCCCACGCCGCGGCAGGTGAAGGTCTACATCACCTATCCGGGCGGGTCGGTCGAGCACGTCAAGCCGACGACAGGGCTGATGCTCTCGATCCACAACTGGGGTGGAACGGGCGCGCGAGGCACCGCCAGTCCCAAGTATCTGGTCAAAAACTACGACGTGGTGGCCATCAACGTCGACTACCTGCAATCCGGCAAATACGACCGATCCGTGCCGTACGACTTTGGCTATCTGCAGGCGCTGGACGCACTCCGCGCGCTATGGTTCGTCTGCAACGGCCTGGAGAAGGCCGGCAAGGCGTTCCATCGCGGGCGAATCTACTCGACCGGTGGCTCCGGCGGGGGCAACGTCACGCTCATGGTCAATAAGCTCGCGCCGCGGACATTTGCCTGCATCATCGACTGTTCGGGCATGGCACGGCTCACCGACGACATCGCCTTCGGCCTCGACGGCGGGAGCCGTCTGGACGCGGGATACAAGCGCGACCCGAGCCACCCGCACCATCTGACGAAGGACGCGCAGCTCCTGCGTTTCGTGGGATACCCGCCGCACCTGCGGAAGATGAAGGCGCTGGGCAACGCCTGCAAGATCATCATCAGCCACGGGTCGTCCGACCACGTCTGCCCCATCGAGGACGCCCGCGAGATGGCCGCCAACATGAAGGAGGCGGGGCTGGACGTTGAGGCCCACTTCATCACCAAGGCCGACATCGACGGCAAGGTCATCCAGAACACCGGCCACGGCGTGGGCAATCGCACGCTGATCGTCGACAAGTGGGCGGGCAAGTACCTGCGGCCGGATAGCCCACAGGCCGCGGTTCGCGAGGGGAAGTGCGATTTCGCCCTGCGCGATGAGAAGGTCCGCTACGCGGGGCCGAACGGAGCGTACGTCATCTCGTACAAGGCCGGCTACCCGGTCGGGCGATTTGAGAAGGCGAGTCGGTAACCGGCGCCTGACAACTCGGAATTGGCGAACGATTCGGGCGGGGAATGTTCGTCCGGCGAAGCCGGGTCCTGGATTCGTCCAGCTATATCCCGCGCAACGATGGGCCGGCCTGAGGACAGGCCGGCTCTGAACCGTGTGGTGAACCTGGGGGGCTGGGGTCGTGTTCGGCCCGTCTCGACAATGGCTCGCCGGAGGCGGCTCTGCATACGGCGGCTGCGTGAACGAAGGAGGGGGTTGCTTTCATTGGTGTAACCCCTTGAGGCAAGCATCCCCCGTAGGCCGCCACACGTCATCCGTTAGGACGCAACGGCCATTCATTTCAGCGCCGTTTGCAGCGAGAGGATCGAGTAGGCCGTCACCAGCGAGGGCACGCCCTCCATCCACCGGTCGGCCTCGTTGACCCAATACCCCTCCTTGTGCTGGAGCGATAGGATCTTGCTGCAGAGATCGACGCGCCAATTGTGGACGTCGCCGCCGGCGGTCTTGAGTGTCGGTTCCCCCCAGGCGAACAGCGCCCGCGCGAAGACCTGATAGAAGTAAAAGAGGCCTTGCTTGGACTGCTTGCCCGGCAGGTTCGGGTGTTCGTCCAGCGTGTAGTGCTTGCGGATCCAATCGAAGGCGCGGCGGACGCGGGGATCGTTCCGGTCGACGTCGGCATAGAGCATGCTCTTGAAGCCCGCGTACGTCATCGAGCCATAGCTCCGCAGGACGGGCTTGCCGTCCTCGATCACGGTGCCGGCCTTGCTCTCCCCGTCGTTGGCGCAGGTGTAGATGAACCCGCCGTCGCCGTGGGTCCGCGCGAAGGGCTGGTCGTTCGTCTCGCTGGACATCTGGCACCGCGAGATGAACTTGAGCGCCTTCTTGTAGGTCTGATCGCTCGGCGGCAGGCCGGAT
>CAZKCX010000642.1:0-4248 GCA_964550865.1 uncultured Planctomycetales bacterium | reverse complement strand
TGAGAAACTCTCCCGGCATGTTCAGGCGAATGACGGCACGGCAAAGGACGGTCCAATCATGTGCAAGAGCTACGAAGGCGTGCGATCGGTGGCCATATTGCTGCTTGTGGGCCTCTTGACGGCGGGTCTCGGCGTTTCGACGGCCCAGGCGGATCGAGCCGAACGGTCCCTGGCCGGGCAGTGGCGATTCCGGCTGGACCCCGAGGACGTCGGGGTCAAAGAGCAATGGTTCGACAAGACGCTCCCCGAGCGCATCAAGCTCCCCGGCTCGCTCCAGGAGCAGGGGTTCGGCCACGAGGTTTCGGTGGACACGGAATGGACGGGGGGCATCGTCGATCGCTCGTGGTTCACCGACCCGAAGTACGCCAAGTACCGCGAGCCCGGAAACGTCAAGGTCCCCTTCTGGCTCCAACCCGAGAAGCACTACGTCGGCGCGGCGTGGTATCAGCGAGACATAACCATTCCACCCGAATGGCGCGGGCGACGGGTCCGGCTCCACCTCGAGAGGCCGCACTGGGCCACACGGGTGTGGATCGACGGGCGCGACCTCGGCACGAAGGACAGCCTATCCACTCCGCACGTCTACGATCTCGAGACGGAGCCGGGACAACACCGCCTGACGATCCGCGTGGACAACCGGATGATCGTGAACGTGGGCATCAACGCGCACAGCGTCTCGGATCACACGCAGAGCAACTGGAACGGCATCGTCGGCCGCCTCGCGCTGACGGCCCGCAGCCCGATCTGGATCGAAGATGTGCAAGTCTTCCCGGACGCGGCCCGGAAGGCGGCACGCGTCAAGGTCCGTATCGCCAACGACACCGGCAAGGCGGCACGCGGGAAACTGACGCTCTCGGCAAAGGCCTTCAACACCGACACCGCCTACGAAGCGCCGGCCAAGACCTCGTCCGTCGACGTCACCGCCCAAGGCACCACGGTCGAAGCGGTCTACCTGCTGGGCGAGAAGGCGCCGCTGTGGGACGAGTTCAGCCCGGCGCTGTTCCGCCTCACCGCCGACCTCGAGATCGTGGCGGACGGCCAGTCATCTAAGGACCGTCGGGCGGTCACGTTCGGGCTGCGCGAGATCCGCGTCGACGGCACGCAGTTCACCATCAACGGCCGGAAAAGCTTCATCCGCGGGACGCTGGAATGCTGCATCTTCCCGCTGACCGGCTACCCGCCGACCGACTCCGAGCACTGGAAGAAGAACATCCGCATCGCCAAGGCGCATGGGCTGAACACGCTGCGGTTCCACTCGTGGTGTCCGCCGGAGGCCGCGTTCGTCGCGGCGGACGAGCTGGGTTGCTATCTCCAAGTGGAGTGCGGGGCGTGGGCGGCCATCGGGCAGGGCAAGCCCATCGACACGTGGCTCTACGCCGAGGCGGACCGCATCTTGCAGGCCTACGGCAACCATCCCTCCTTCACGATGATGGCCTACGGGAACGAGCCCGGCGGGCGACACAAGCAGTACCTGACCCAGTGGCTCAAGCACTACAAGGCGAAGGACGACCGACGCGTCTACACCGGCGCGGCCGGTTGGCCGGCCATCGCGGAGAACCAATACCACAACGTCCCACAGCCGCGGGTCCAGCATTGGGGCGCGGGACTCAGCTCGCGGATCAACGCCAAACCCCCGGAGACACGTGCCGATTACAGCGACCACGTCCGCAAAGCGGAGGTCCCCATCGTCAGCCACGAGATCGGCCAGTGGTGCGTCTATCCCAACTTCGAGGAGATCGCCAAGTATACCGGCGTGCTCAAGGCCAAGAACTTCGAGATCTTCCGCGACACGCTCCGCGCGAACCACATGGGCGATCAGGCCCGCGATTTCTTGATGGCCTCCGGCAAGCTCCAGACGCTGTGCTACAAGGAGGACATCGAGTCGGCCCTCCGCACGGAGGGCTTCGGCGGATTCCATCTGCTCGACCTGCACGACTTCCCCGGACAGGGCACGGCGCTGGTCGGCGTGCTCGACGCCTTCTGGGGCGAGAAGGGCTACGTCTCAGCCGCCGAGTATCGGCGGTTCTGCAACAGCACGGTCCCGCTCGCACGGATGGACAAGCGGTATTGGCGGACGAGCGAGACATTCTACGCCGACATCGAGGTCGCCCACTTCGGCCCCGCGCCTCTTCGGGATGCGACGGCGGCGTGGAAGGTGGTGGCAGAGCAAGGCCGGTCGATCATGCGAGGCCAGCTGCGGAAGCGGACCATTTCCATCGGCAGTCCGATCCCGCTCGGGGTGATCAAGGTACCCCTGCGACAGGTCAAGCCGCCCGCGAAGCTGACGCTGACCGTAGGGATCAAGGACACCCCCTTCGAAAACGACTGGGACGTCTGGGTCTTCGCCGACCGTCTCCCGACCGCCGAGGCGCGAGACGTCCTCGTGCGAAAGCGCTTGGACGATGCCGCGCGGCAGCGGCTGGAAGCCGGCGGCAAGGTCCTGCTGATCGCACCGGCCGCTGAAGTCGACAGCGACGTGGCGATCGGCTTCTCCAGCATCTTCTGGAACACGGCCTGGACGCGGAATCAACCCCCGCACACGCTCGGGATCCTGTGCGATCCGAGGCATCCCGTGTTCGCCCACTTCCCGACCGCGTCCCACAGCGACTGGCAATGGTGGGAGCTGATCCACGGTTCGGCGGCGATGATCCTTGACGGCCTGCCGCCGCGGCTTCGACCGCTCGTGCAGCCCATCGATACGTGGTTCGAGAACCGCCGGCTGGGGCTGCTCTTCGAGGCACGGGTTCTCGGGGGAAAGCTGATGGTCTGCTCGATGGACCTGGACAGTGACCTCAAAGGGCGCCTCGTGGCCAGGCAGATGCGGTACAGCCTTCTGCAATACATGGCCGGCGAACAGTTCGCGCCCAGCCACGAACTAACGGTCGAGCAGGTCGAATCGCTCTTCGGAACGCCAACGATGGTCCAGCGGCTCGAGGCCCAGGTCACCGCCGACAGCCATCAACCCGGATACGAAGCGAAGCTGGCCATCGACGGCAACGCGGAGACGATCTGGCACACCCGCTGGGGCCCGCCCCTCGATCCGCATCCGCACCACCTCATCCTCGATCTGCGCAAGCCGGTCCTGTTGTCCGGTCTGACGTGTCTGCCCCGGGACGACATGGCCAACGGCCGCATCGCCCGATTCGAGGTCCGTGTAAGCAGCGGCGGCAAGGAATGGGGGCCGCCCGTGGCCCAGGGGACATGGCCCAACGATGCGAAGCGCAAGACGATTCGTTTCAAGAGGCCGATCCGAGCGCGATTCGTGAAGCTGGTATCGCTATCGGAGGTGAAAGGTCAGGGCTACACGTCCCTGGCGGAGATCGACGTGATCGTCCCGACGCCAGAGGGCGTCGATTGACCCGCCGGGAGAAGACGCTCCGAATGCCGCGGGCCACCCGTTGCGTGTGGTCTGCCGACCGGCTCGTTGAAATCTCTATACCGTGTCCGGGACCATGACGGGCGCCCTGCAAGACGCAGCGCACAAGATGTCGATCCAAAGAGCGATAGGAGTCCCTCTGATGCGTGTTTCCTCCTCTGCTGCCGTGCCCATTGGGCTTCTGTGTCTTCTCGCCCTGTCGCCGTGTTCCGCACGGGCCAACGCCGCCTCGGCCGATGCGCTGCTCGAATTGTCCGGCATCCAGGGCGGCCTCGTCGTCCACGTCGGGTGCGGCAACGGCAAGCTGACCGCGGGACTCCGCGCGGACGAACGCTACCTCGTTCACGGCCTGGACACCAGCGAAGACGATGTCCAGGCCGCTCGCCGGCACATCCACTCGCTCAAGGCGTACGGCCCGATCTCGGTCGACCAATTCGACGGCAAGCACCTTCCCTACGTGGACAGCTCGGTGAACCTCATGGTGGCCGAGGACCTCGGCGGCGTGACGATCGATGAGGCCATGCGCGTGCTCGCCCCGGACGGCGTCCTCCTCACGCGCGAGAACGGGAGATGGGCCAAGGCGGTCAAACCGTGTCCGAAGGCCATCGACGAGTGGCCGCACTATCTCCACGACGGTTCGAACAACGCCGTCTCGAAGGACACCGCCGTCGGCCCGCCGCGACATATCCAGTGGGTGAGCCGGCCGCGATGGACGCGCCATCACGACCGTATGTCGAGCTTCAGCGCGATGGTCTCGGCGGGCGGCCGCGTCTTCTTCATCGTCGACGAAGGGCATCGCGCGTCGGTCGTCCTGCCGCCGGAGTGGCGGCTCGTCGCGCGCGATGCCTTCAACGGGAAACTCCTCTGGAAGC
>CAZKCX010000641.1:0-4249 GCA_964550865.1 uncultured Planctomycetales bacterium | reverse complement strand
GGGCGCAAGAGCGTGACGCTCGTCCACAAGGGCAACATCATGAAGTTCACGGAGGGGGCGTTCCGCGACTGGGGATACGAGCTCGCCCGCACCACGTACCGTGACCAATGCGTGACCGCGCGGGAAAGCTGGATCCTGGGCAACCGCGAGGCGAATCCGGACATCAGCCATGAGGACAACGCTCGATTGATCGAACCCGGCTTCGACCTGCTCAACGACAAGGCCCGCGAGGAGCGTATCGACGAGGTTCGCGAGACGATCGAGACGCTGTGGCCCACCCACGGCGACGGCAAATGGAAGGACAAGGTCCTGGTCAAGGATGCGATCGCGGATATCTTCCTCCAGCAGATCCTCACGCGGCCCGACGAGTTCGACGTCGTGGCCACGATGAACCTCAACGGCGACTACGTTTCCGACGCGCTGGCCGCCCAGGTCGGCGGGATCGGCATCGCGCCCGGCGGCAATATCAACTACAAATCCGGCCACGCGATCTTCGAAGCCACGCACGGCACCGCCCCGAAGTACGCCAACAAGGATCAGGTCAACCCGGGCTCGGTCATCCTCAGCGGCGAGATGATGCTGCGGTATCTCGGCTGGGAGGAGGCCGCCGATCGGATCATCAAGGGGATGTCCAACGCCATCGCCGCGCGGACCGTGACCTATGACTTCCACCGCTTGATGGAATCCGAGGGTCAACAGGCCACCCGCGTGAAGTGCAGCGAGTTCGGCCAGGCGATCATTGACCACATGTGACGAAGGCTCGGGCTCGCGGCCACCAGGCCGGGCCCGGCCTGGCGTCTCCCTCCCTCGTTGCTTCGGCGGCTCCGGCGTCCCCGAAGACATTTGGGCATAAAAGACCGAAATCCCGCAGGGCACCGCCACCCCTTGTGTTGCGTAAGCCTTTGGAAAGCATTGCCATACTTCAAGAAGCCCCGATCGTACGCCCGATGGGTTTGTGCGGGTTGATCTTAGCCGCCGTTCGCGCTAGACTCTAGTAACTGCTGCGGAGGGGCTCCTGCCCGGACGGGCTCACCGGGCTTTCCAGGAATCGACAGTACGCTCCCGCTGGTTCTCTGTGGAAGTCCGTAGTCCCGCCTCCACGAGGCGGTGCCGGCAAACCACTCCCGTAGTCCCAGAGCCAACGGAGTCCGCGAGATGAGCATGACCGACCGAGCAAGCAGCCTTCCTTACCACGCCTCCTCTTGCCTGCGACGCGACGGCGTCTTCCAGCTCGGGGTGTGCGTGCTCGGTCTCATAGCCGTTCTGTACGCCTTCGGCTGCGCCCCGGTGACCGAAGGCCAGCTCCCCCTCGACAACGGGAGTCAGACGGATCGGGAAGAGCCAAACGCCGTCGACGGATCGACGGGAAGCGAAACGGCGACCCCGACACCCAACGATCCCGCACCGACGGACGATCCCGGCGGAGACCCCAACGCCGACCCCAATGAGGATCCGGAGGACGAACCGGAATCTTGGCTGCCCGGCGGCGGCACCTATGCGGGGAGGTATCGCAACCACTGGTCCATCACGTCGCCTATCGGGTCGTGGGACTGGAGCGATTCGTACTCCGACACCATCGAGTTCAACGAGCAAGGCCTCCCCATCGAAGACGGCAAGCCGGTCGAGGTGGGCGACGAGTTCGAGATCCCCTTCGATGATGACGTCGAATCCTTCACGATCACCGTTACGGAGATCCTGAACACGGCGGAAGGGCTCATCATCAGCTTTGATGCTCGCATGGTCACGGGCGATTCCTACGACGGTGCCGTGCTCCGGGGGACGTACCTCGTGAGCTACGAGGTGATCGACGAGGAGACGATCGAGACCTCTCGCGCGCTGGAGGTCTCGACGCCGGCGGGTGCCGTCGTCCTGGAGATGACGGGCACGACGGAACTCACACGTCAGTAGCGCGACCCTATCCCGCCAGGAAGCCGCCGTCCACGTACAGCACCTGGCCGGTGACATAGCTGCCGGCGTCGGATGCGAGGAACAGGGCCGCCCCGGCGAGGTCCTCCGGCTTCCCCCATCGCCGCATCGGGATCCGCGAATCCACCCAGGCCTTGAGCTCGGGGTTCTCCAGCATAGGACCGGTCAAATCGGTCTCGATGTAGCCGGGCCCGATGCCGTTGACCCGCACGCCCCGCTCGCACCATTCCACGCCGAGCGTCTTGGTGAGCTGACGCACCGCGCCCTTGCTGGTTGCGTATGCGGCGATCGTCGGCCGAGACATCTCGCTCGTCAGCGAGCAGATGTTGATGATCGACCCCCTCCCGACGGCGAGCATGTGCCGGCCGACGAGCTGACACAGCGCGAAGAGGCTCCGCACATTGACGTCCAGCACACGGTCCCAGTCCTCGAGGCTACAGTCCTCGGAGGGGATGCGGACGGTCGTCCCCGCGTTATTCACGAGCACGTCGATGTGACCGTCCCAGTCCATCGCTTCGGCGACGAGCTGCTCGCGGACCGAGGCATCGGCAACATCGCCCCACACGCCCCGGGCCTCCAACCCGGCGTCGGTGAGCTGCTTGACCGCATCCTGCCCGACTTCCGGGCGTCGAGCGTTCAAGACAATCTTCGCGCCGGCCTCGGCCAGCCCCTTGGCGATGCCGAACCCGATGCCGCGGGACCCGCCCGTCACAATCGCGACGCGTCCGTCCAGTCGAAAGGTGTCAAGAATCCGGTTGTTCATGGGGTCTCACCTGCTTGATCGCGTAGGCTTCGTCTACGCTTTTCCCGTCGTCTTGTGTCGCCCGGAGGCCTCGGCTGGGCACTCTTGGAGCTCACGGCCGGGGGCGGCCGTGCCACATGCCTCTATCCTTTCGTGAACGCATCCGCCCATATCGATCTGGCATCGCATCTTCAGAATCCGCCGCGGGAATCGATCCACTCCAGGGCCTCCTGCTCGTAAGGCATGTCGTTCGCGCAGGCCTGCCGGGTCACGAGGATCGCCCCGACGGCGTTCGCCATCCGCAGACAGCGATGCCAATCCCAACCGTTGATCAGCCCGCAGATCAGGCCGCTGGCGTAGCCGTCCCCGGCGCCGAGGATGTTCATGACCTCCACGGGAAAGGGATCGGCGTGGACGACCTCGCCGTCGCGCACGTAGACGGAGGAACCGCTCGTGCCCTTCTTGAGCACGACGGCGCCGGCCCCTCGATCCAGCAGCGCCCGCACCGCCTCGTCCACGTCCCCGGCGACGTTCGGATCGGACACCTGCGAATGCAGGATCTTCAGTTGTGAGGCGTCTCGCAGGGCCGTCGCCTTGACCTCGTCCTCCGATCCGATGGCGATGTCCACCCGATCCAAGACGGACCGCACCACGACGCCGAAGGCCCGAGGGTCGTGCCACTGGTCGGCACGGAAATCGATATCCAGAAGGACGGTCGCGCCGGCCGCCCGGGCCCGTTCGGCCGCGAAGACCGTGGCGCTGCGGCTCGGCTCGGCGCTCAGGCCCGTCCCGGTGATGAAGAGCGCGCGGGCATCGTCGATGGGAGCCGCCAACACGTCGTCGATCGTGATCTGGATGTCGGCGCACCCGCTACGGTAGTAGACGAGGGGGAATCTGTCCGGCGGCTGGATACCGAGCACGACCGCGCTCGTACGATAGTCCGCCTTGCGTGGGATATACGTCGTGTCGACCCCCTCGGCACTCAGGAACTTGAGCATGAAGTCGGCGACGGGATCATCGCCCATAGCCGTCAGCAAGCAGGACCTCAGGCCCAGCCTTCGCGTGCCCACGCTGACGTTCGTCGGGCAGCCGCCCACGAAGGCGCCCAGCGTCTTGATGTCCTCGAAGGCGGCACCGACGTCGTTCGAGTAGAGGTCGATGGAACTGCGGCCCATCGTGACCACGTCGTAGCGACGATCGGTCGGCGGCTGCGGCGGTTTCGGTGCGGTCGTCATGATGCGTCGGGCTTCTCCATGTCCAGTGTGACCAGCGGGACACGATGGTCTCGGCCGGTCCACGTGTCCTTCACCCAGGCGTGGTCGGGGTCGTCGGTGGCGGCCAGCGATTGGGCGGACCCCGCGAGGAAGTTCAGGTAGTAGCTGTCATAGCCCCACGGCGCGCTGACCGGGTGGTAGCCCTCCGGCACGAGAACCACGTCGTCATGGCGCGCGACCACAGCCGCGTCGATGGATCGGTCGTCGTTGTACACGCGCTGCATCGCGAAGCCGCCGGGCTTCTCCAGCTTTGTTCGTCCCTCGAGGTGCTCGATCTCGTGCTGTAGGGCGCGCGCAAGCAGTCCGC
>CAZKCX010000640.1:0-4250 GCA_964550865.1 uncultured Planctomycetales bacterium | reverse complement strand
CCGACGTCCTCGGCGTGCGGGTGATGGAGATCCTCTCACTACCCAACCGCGAGCTGACGGACTGTCCGCAGAACCGATACGTCCTTGGCACGGTCTTTCGCAAGTACCGCCCGAAGGTCGTCGTGACGCTGGCGGGTCGCACGCCGATGGCCTCACCCGACCATTGGGAAACCGAGTTCCTGTCCGAGGCGAGCGCGTTCTACTCCCGCCTGACGAAATGGGACGACCGATTCGACGACACCCAGCCGCACACGATCAAGCACCTGGTCTACCGACAGATCCCGCGGGCGCTCCAGACGGTCGAATGGCCCACCTCTTTCGTCGTCGACATCAAGGACACGATCGAGCGGAAGCTCGAGGCCGTCGCCTGCTACGAGTCGCAGTTCATCCCGGAACGGATCGAGCTGCTGCACCACTGGCTCCGCTCCACGGCGGGCTACGAGGGCTCAGTGGCCGGCGTGGCCTACGGTGAGACCTTCCAGTTGGCCCGCCCCCTGGGCACGCAAGACATGGTCCAGTTCCTGGCCTGAGCGGCGTCGCGTGCGCCGGAGGCGTCCTGGAAGCGTGGCCACCACAATCCAGGTCCGCCAGCGGTCCGTCGACGGCGCGCGGCGTGCACTCTCCTGCCAAGCGGATATAATGCCCTCCCAGCCAAGCGCGGACGCGCCTGCCATGACCCTCTCCGCCGTGATTGCACTGCTCACAGAGCAGCGGCACTCCCGCAGAAGCAATAGCGCCCGCAGGAAGGCAGGCGCGCGGCCGCCACCAATAGCAGGGAGGCATGCCATGAAGTCCATCCATGTCGTTGAACGTCATCTTCCGTTCGCCTGGCAAGAGGCCGTCATCCGCTGCTGGAACGAGGGCACGCGGTTCCGCACGGAGTACGACAAGCCCGACGATCCCGAGAGTCGAGACGTCGTGGTGATGATCCACGTGACCGAGCCCTTCGCCGAGCCCCGCATTCACCGTGCGTTTCCCGGCGGGCTGAACGATCTGGAGAAATACCGCAACGAAATGCTCCACGGCGTGCACGACCATTGGGTCGATCCCGAAGCCGGCAAGTGGCAGTACACGTACCATCAGCGACTCTTCGAGTATGCGGTCCCGGGCGTCGGCGTCATCGATCAGATCGATGCGGTCGTCGCCAAGCTGAAGGAGGCCGGGCACACCCGTCGCGCCCAGGCGGTCACCTGGCAGGCCTGGGAAGACGCCGGCGTGGACGATCCGGCGTGCCTGCAGCGGCTGTGGTTTCGCGTGCAGGAGGGCCGGCTCCACATGACCGCCCACATGCGGAGCAACGACGCCTACAAGGCCGCCTTCATGAACATGTACGCCTTCACCGAGATGCAGCGCATGGTGGCCACTCGGATCGGCGTCGCCGTGGGCGAGTACATCCACATCGCCGACTCGTTTCACATCTACGGGTCGTACTTCAGCGAATTCGAGGGCTTCCTGCAGATCGTGGCGCAGCGGGCGAAGGAAGACCTCTGCTACGAGACGGACTTCGCCGCGGACTTCTTCGCCGATGGGGTGCAGGAGCTGCTGGCCGAGCCGGACATGCCCGAAGCCAAGAAGGAGCTGCTCCGCGGCCGTTTGGAGGAGCTTGGCAAGGTGCCGGCCTAGTGGCTTGCGCCCCCCACCGCCGCGTCGCCAATCGGGGCTCGGGCAGGCAAATCGACCGTGATCCCGCGTTGCGCGAAGAGATGGTCCACCATGAAGTCGACGAGGAAGTCGACGATGGCCGGTTCTTCGAAGATCGCCAGGTCCGTGGTGCGCCCGGGCAGGACATCACGATAGGGCTCGACGTGGCCGTCGTAGTGGCCGACGTGGCCACGGCGGACGGCAACCTCTTCGCCGCTGGCGTGCAGACCCAAGACCGGGGCGCCGTGGTACTGACCCAACTCGTCTCCGAGGTAGAAGTTCATGCAGTCGTTGGCCATCCAGCCGCCCCGGATCAGGCCGTGGCTGGATATCATGAACTCGTTGTCCGGCGAGGCACAATGCCGCAGGTACGACTCGTCGAGCAGCAACCACATCTTGGCGGGAGAGTGGATCTCGCTCGTCTTCATGATGGCCCCGGCCGCGCCGAAGAAGCTACCGGATTCCTCCGCCTCCGGGTCGTGATCGGGGACGTACCACTTCCGGCCCAGCACCGTGCGCGTGAAGTTGAAGGCGTTCTGGGCCTTGTCCTCGCCGGAGATCCGCTGAAACTCGGGGCATAGGTAGAGGTCTTTGAAGCGTGTGTACTGGAACAGGCTGCCGAACTCGACGCCGACGTCGATGGGCCAATCCTCCTCGCGCGCGAACCAGACCTCGTCCGGCCGATTGGTGCACCACGTCTCCCACCGCTTGAGCTGCCCGAGCGTCACACCGCTGCCGGGTGGCCACTCCACATCGTCGTCGTCGTCCAGGTCCTCCCAACCTCGGCCGATGAAGGGCGGCGTATCGTCGTTTTCCTCGGAGTACAGAAGAATCGCCTTGCTGAGCCCGGCGAGCCGCGCAGCACACAGCGTCGTGCGTGCCTGCCGTCGCGCCTTGGCCAGAGAAGGCAACAGGATCGCGATCAGAGTCGCGATGAGGGCGACGACGAACAACACCTCAATGAGCGTGAAGGCTTGGCGAAACGCTGGAAGCTTGCGTCGCTTACAGATCTTGACAGACTTCACCGCGCGGCGGTTCACCCTCTCGGCCGGATCGTGACGATGCGACGACATGCGCGAAGCCGTATGCAAGTTCCAAGGCACCTTTTCAACCGAGCAGGCCACCCACCGGCTCGGCCCAACCCCTAGGAATACACCCGCATCTTACCACGCCCGCAACCGACCCTCAATCCATGAGTTGAGGTCGCGACCATCGGCACCGGCCATCCGCCTCACCGGTGGCCGACATGGGGACGCCGTGAATCCTATTGCATTGTACCTCACGGGCCGCGGCCGACCACCCCGGGGACTCATGAAATCGTATCTACTGACGTGTCCTTGAGTTGTGCTCGTCCTTGGCCAGGCTCTTGCGATCATCTGTCATGGCCGTCCAGTTGGGCCTGATGTCGACGGCACAGGTCGGCGAGTCTCCCGCGGTCCTCGAACGGCACATAGACCGCTCGCATCTTAAAGCCGTAGGTCTCGCCCACCTGGTAATCGGGGATCATGAATTCAAAGTCCCACGCCGGATTGCCGTGCCCGCCGCCCGAGGGCGACTGGGTGAACCGGATCTTGTCCGCCTTGCGGAAGACGAACGCCAGGGCCATGCCCCGGCTCACGCCGTAGTAGAACGGTTCGGCGTAGCGGTACGTCGAGTCGCTGAACGCCATGTAGTGCATCGGGAAGTCCGGAGCGGGCGCGAACGCGCGCTCGTCGTGCAGGCCCACATGCGTGCTTTCTGTGCCGTGTTTGGGCGTGATGGCCTCAATCCATCGTGGCCTGGCGTCGGCAGGAGCATCGCGCGGCACGCCGAGGAAGTGGATGGCCTTGCTCTTGGGCCCGTCGATATAGCTCGCCCAGAACAGGCCGATGTAGCCCTGCCGGAAGACGTCCTTGTGCGGGATGCACTCGAACGTCATCTCGATCACACCGTCGGGGAGCATCGCAAACCGGCTACAGCTCTCCAGGTGCCACGTCGGCGTGGGTGCCTGATAGAGTTCGACCGTGTGCGGATCGATCCGCCGGAGCCGCATAGGAGCGCGGCGGGGCTCCATCATCCGGGCCCGCGGCACCTTCGTCCCGTCGAAGATCAGCTCGAAGTTGAGTCCCGCGTAGGCGGGGACGAAGATGCTCTGTTTGCGCCGGTCATGGGTCAGGCAGGCCAGTCCGTTGTAGCCGGCGCGGTGGTCCGGCCCGAACGCCACGTTGTCGACAACCAGGACGCGGACGGGACCGCGGCGCAGCTCGACCGCGTGCACGGACAGGCTCTCATACGGCAGCTTGGGGTTCGTGAGCGTGGTGCGCTGCGGCGCTCCGGCGGAGACGTTCGCCCCCAACCAGGTCAGATATGACATCCAAATAGTAAGGCAGGCGAGACCGTTCATGGGATGCTCCTGATCGATATCGCGCGTATCTTCGTCGCAACGAGGGCCATGGTCCAGCCTCGATGGATGCCGCTATACTACGGCCTTCACGGAATGGGTTCAGGCCCGGTGAGCCGACCGGGCAATTGTATGCACGGGCATTGGACCGCGACCAAGTAACACAGCGATAAGCCCGCACACGCTGTTGCTAGCGGGCTTGCTGGCGGTGAGTCGCTCGTCCACGAGC
>CAZKCX010000639.1:0-4251 GCA_964550865.1 uncultured Planctomycetales bacterium | reverse complement strand
CTATACCATTGTGCCGCCGTGAAGATCGTTTATGTTAGTTCTACGCGGCTCCTAACCTTCGGCACGATGCCGCAGTCAGAAGCAGCAAGCCTTTCTTGCGCAACAGCTTTTCTGGAAGGGGCATTGTGCCTCGTCGTTTTCATTATCTTCGTTGCCCCTCTGTCAAGTTTTGTATAATGGAGTGGTTCGGGGAAATGGGTTCTCTTGAAGCAGCTTTGCCGCAGAGGCGCGCCAGTACGCCATTCCTTTGTAGCGCGCGTCCGGATCGACTGCGGGAGCCGCGTCGGAAATGTCGGCACGCCATCGACAATCCAACCAGACCGCACGCGCACGCGCGCCCAACGGAAGTCGTGCATTCACACTCATCGAGCTGTTGGTCGTGGTGGCGATTATCGCGCTGCTGATCGCGATTCTCTTGCCGTCGCTCAACACCGCGCGCTCGCAAGCGCGACGTGCGGCATGCGCCGCTCGATTGTCGCAGCTTGGCAAGGCGCTGATGATGTACGCCGGCGACTACAACGATACGCCGCCGTTCATGGGACGCGGTTGGGAGGATGCGGACGACACCTGGCAAGATCCGCTCGAGTGGCCCATCGGCTCCGGCACGACGGTCCGCCAGTGGAAGTACTTCGAAGACTGGCTCATGCCGAACATGCCGAGCTACTGGACCCTGCCGCAGGAGGACTGGCCCGCGGAGGCCACCGTTCGCAACGGCAGTCTGTACACCTATACACGGTTCGAGTCGCTCTACCGCTGCCCCGAGTTCGAGAGGATCCGGGACTCGCGCAAGGCGCAGGACGCCTTCTGCTATACCCGCACGCTCCTCGGGCGAAAGTGGTATCACGTGAACGACCCGGAGGGCCAGGAGGGCTCTCGATGGTACTTCGGGAACTGGGCGGGGGCGGCCGGTCCGATCGTGAAGATCTCACAGGTCTACTCGCCCGCCCGCCTGCATCTATTCGTCGGTGAGCGATGGGACCGCCATTGCGCGATCGTCCCGAGCGAATCGCCGGTGCGGGCCGGCGAAGGACTCATCGAGGATCTGCTGTGCGGGCAGTGGATGGTCATGGACCCCATGCTGGGGCTGGTCGGTGACGAGGTGGGCCACTACCACGGCCAGCGGCTCCCTTCCATGCTCGCCAACGGTTTCTTGCTGAGGCTGGTTCCCAAAGTTCCCCGAGCCAACGCCGTGTACTACGACGGTCACGTAGAGCTGATGCAGGATCCCCTGCCGGATCGGAACGTCGATCTGGAGTGGGGACTCGAAGCCCTCACACTGGCCGTCGAGTTCATCGACTGGACGGTGGGACATATCTTCGCCCAGCGCGGGCCGACGGATGTGGCGATCGACCTGCCCCCGCTTCCCCTTTCCTTCTAGCCTCCAAGCCGTAGCGCGGGATCCCCGTCACGCTTCACGATCTGCCGCATCGAGAAAGCGCCTCCACGCGCTCGCGCAGGAATCGGAGAATCCGTTGCGTGGGTTCGTCTCCGGGTTCGCCGAGCTCGCGGTTGAGCGTCATGTGGTTCTTGTCTCCGGCGTGATAGACGTCCGCCGACCCCCCCAGCCTTCTTCAGCGCATCGGCAAGTCTGTAACTGAGGACCCGCGAGGCACGGCGCCTATAGGGAATGATCGTATCCGCGAGGCGTCAGCGGCCGCTCGCGGCCGTCGGCGCCGCGGAGCGTCAG
Organism: uncultured Planctomycetales bacterium; assembly: GCA_964550865.1. Lineage (GTDB taxonomy): Bacteria > Planctomycetota > Phycisphaerae > UBA1845 > JAFGLZ01 > JAFGLZ01. The sequence goes on along the minus strand of CAZKCX010000639.1, from coordinate 2,564 downwards.
GCCGGACTCGACGACCCGGCCCACCTTAATGACCCCTTCCGGAAGGACGCTCCCCGTCGGCTCCGGCATGACGACGAGCAGCTCGAAGTCCTCGCCGTCGTGCAAGGCATGCTCGAGAGGGGACAGGCCGTCCCGCGCCGCCAGAGCGCGCGCCTCGTCGCTGATCACGCGTTCCACGAGCGTCTGCTCGAGGACGGCCCCGACCTGCGATGCCCGACAGATGCGGCCGAGGTCGATCGCGAGGCCGTCGCTGATGTCCATCATCGCATGCGGCTCGCATCGTTCGGCCAATGCCTCGGCGAGCGCGATGCGGGGCTCGAAGGCGAGGTGCTTGCCGAGTAGGCTCCCCCCGAGGGAGCCCGTCACGAAGACCGCGTCGCCCACGCATGCCCCCGACCGACGGATCGGCTCGCGATCGCGCGGGCATCGGCCGAGCATCGTTACGCAGATCGTCGTCGATTCCGTCCAACTCGTCGTATCGCCGCCGACGACGGGGCAGGCATACCGCTCGGCGATGTCGCGCGCGCCCGCCACCATCCGTTGGGCGTACGCGATCCCGCGGCCGCGCGTGAGGCCAACGGCGACGACGCAACCCAGCGGGCGAGCGGCCATGGCGGCGATGTCGCTGAGCGAGCAGGCGACGGCCTTTCGGCCGATCTGCTCTGGGGTGTGTTCGGCCGAGTCGAAGTGCGTGCCGTCGAGCAGCATGTCCGTGGTGACGAGCACCTCCCGATCGGCCACGAGAAAGGACGCACAATCATCTCCGATCCCGATCGGGGTGCTGGGCGATGCCCCGTTTCGCTCCGCCAACCAGACCAAGAATGCGTCTTCGCTGTCGTTCGTCGCGGTCATCATCCGCCTCGCTAGCCTTTGTCCGATAACCTCGGACGCGACCAAAGCGTTGGACCCCACGCAGCCGGCTGCATAAGATCCGGATGTGAGCGATTCTACCTCATCCAACCGGGAAGTGGGGGGGCGGTTTCCGTCGCCAGGCGTGCGTCAAGCCCTCGTGATCGTATTGCTGCCGGCCTGGGCGACCCTCGGGGTAGACAGGGCAGTCCACGACGGCCCCCAGCATGGCGCGACAACGCGTAATGACAGACCGACATCGCAACCGCTACCGGCAGATCCCGCCGCGGAGCAACGGCTTCGATCGAAGCTGGGCCCCGGGGCCCGCATCGCGCGATCGCCGAGCTTCGCCATCGCGCACCGGCTCCCGCGCGAGGAGCTTTCGCCGCTGATCAACCGGTTGGAGGCGGCTTATGCCCGTGTGCGACGCTTCTGCCGGGTGCTGGCCCTTCCGACGAAGGACCCCGGCGCGAAGCTGCCGGTGGTGTTCTGCGATGAACGAGGACATTACGTCCGGCTGCTGATGGAAGCCGAGGTGGATCCGAATGGGACGTGCGGGGCCTACTGCCATGCGTCGGGCTGGTGTGTCCTCTCGGAGGTCGATCAGCTTGAGGCGGTGGCGGGCCTTCGCCGCGAGATCGCCGAGGCCCGAACGAGCCTTGCGGCCGCGGAAGAGGCCGTAAAGGCATTGGGCTCTGGGGAGACCCGCGTTCGGCTGGAGGACCGCCAAGGGCGAACCGAGGTCGTATCGGCACAGGCGGCACGCGAGAGGATCCGCGCCGACCGGTCTCGCCTGAGGCAACTGGAGCGGGAATTCACGGCGTACACCGACTTCGTTCGTGCATCCTCGATCGACCATGAGGTGGTCCACCAGAGCCTCATCTCGCTTGGGGTCTTCCCCAGCCCGTCTGCTTGTCCGTTGTGGCTCTGGGAAGGCTTGGCCTCGGCCCTGGAGGTCGATCTGTCGGATTCCTGCGGGGCTCTAGGCATAAACCCTTGGCGACTCCGTGACTATGGTGCCGCGTATCGACGGGGCGGGCTCCTTTCCGTGACGAACCTGCTAGGCGACAATGATCATTTGGTAAAATCCGTTTCGAAACCGGCAATTTTCTACGCACAGGCGTGGGCAATGGTATACTATCTTGTAAGGAAGTACCCAGGTCGCTTCGCCGCTTATGTGCGAGCACTGGCTGTCCGTCGCCCGGGGAGTCCAGTCGTCGCAGGTCATGAGTTGGGCGAGTTTAAAGGTTACTTCGGACTGATTGATCACCGGTTTGTCGCGCGATGGGAAGGGCATATTCTGGGGTTGCTCGACCGCCGTGGGCATAGCGCGCGTTAGGACCCTCCGTCGCCGCGCGGAGCCGGCCGGATACCGAGCCGGCAGGGAAGGCACGGCCGACGATTGGTGCTTGACGCGGCCCAACGCTCTCGGTGGGCGGACGCCAGAGGGGAAAAGCCACTCACGTCGCCCCATGCGTACCACGAGCGAATGGACGCACACTCACTAGACAAACTCGAGTTCGGGCGAGTTCGGGAACTGCTCGCCGAGCACTGCCGGTGCGTCCTTGGTCGGCAGTTGGCGGTGGAGATCCTGCCGGCCCGCAAGCAGCCGATGATTCGTCGATGGCTCCGCCAGACGACGGAGGCGATGCGCCTCGTCGAGGACGTCGGCCACCCGCCCCTGGCGGGTGTTGGCGACGTGCGAGAGCTGGTAC
>CAZKCX010000638.1:2319-4278 GCA_964550865.1 uncultured Planctomycetales bacterium | reverse complement strand
GGAAAGGCGACGGCCCCGAACCGCCGCGGGTCGGGGCCGTACTCTGCGGATGGAGAGGATCGCCGCCGTCAGTGCACCTCGGCTGTCTCCTCGCTCGCCGCGGCCACCGAGTCGGCCGCAGCCTCCGCCATGGCCTCCTCGTTCCAGGCGACCGCCAGGTCGAGCAGGTCGGCCAGCGAATCGGCCTGCTCGAAGAGCGCCAGCGCCTCGTGGAGCTGGGTGTCCTTCTCGATGGCCACGCGGTAGGCCGCCTCGGCGCCGCGCGTGCGCCGCAAGACCTCGCGCCGCACGCCCCACTGGAGGAAGTCGCGGTTGGCGGCGATGAGGGAGTCGCTCAGGCTGAGGTCGAACACCCCGAGGTATTCCTCGATGTTCTCCCGTCCGGCGAGGTGACGGTGCCGCTCTCGTCCGTATCGGTGACGGCCTGATCCGAGCCGGCGTCCGCGATCGGAGGCTGGTTGCCGCTGGTCTCCACCGTCAGGTCGCATACTTGATGAGAGCCGATACTCGCTTGCAGGCTCCAGTGATCCAGTTGGGCGACGCCGCTCTGCTCCGTTCGGAACGCGAAGTCCTCGGCGATCGTCACCTCCGTCGAGCCCTCGGGCGTTACAAAGACGCTGTAGGTGTGGGCGGGGACGTTTACCGTCAGACGGAAGTGATAGCTTTCGTCCGCCGTGTAGGCCAATGCCGCGTCCGCCGCATAGCTGCCGCCGTTGCGGGCATCGATCATGTCCGAGTCGTTGAAGCGGACGATCACCGCGCAATCCGACCAGGTCGTGCTCTCTCCCATCGAGAGTGCCGTCAGGCCATCGATGCTTGCGCCGTTCGGTATCGCGTCGAATTCCACCGTGAAGACGCCGGTCTGGGGATCGATCTGGGTGTTCTGCCACGTCTCCGAACTCGTCACGCAGTCGCCGACCGGTTCATCCACTATCACCACGAAATCCGCGTTCACCACATCCGTCGTGACGGCGGGTTCGTCACAACCAGGCTCGTTCCCGTACGTGACGGAAGCAGGCTCGAAGGTGTAGCCATCCAGACTCGGCGTGATCGTGCCCGTCCAGCCCTCCGTCACGGGGAGGAAGTACGATCCGTCGGCCTCGGAGACCGTGACCAAACCGCCCGTAGCGGAAAACTGCACATCCGCCAGGTGCAGCTCGACTCCCTCGGAGTCCAGAAGCCGTCCGGCAATCGAGCAATCGCTCGGCAGGCTCGACGCCGTGAAGTCCTGTCCCGAAAGGGCCGACGTCAAGTTGGTGACGGAGCAATCCGTCGGGCTGAAGGTGTATTCGGCGTGGCTCGGCGTGATCGTCCCCGACCAGCCCTCCTCGAACGTGAACTCGTAGAAGCCCTGGGCGTCCGTCGTCGCGGTGCCCGCATCGCCACTGGCAGCGAGAACGACTCCGGAGATCGGATTCGCCGCGTCGTCCCGCACATGACCGGAAACCGCGATTTGCGCAGGCGCGATCGGCGTTGCCGTGAAGTTCTGGTTCGCGGCGTCTACCTCGAGTTTGGTGTACCGTCGTTCCGGTAGGTTGAAGGTGTAACCATTGTGCTGTGGGACTACCGTACCCGACCAGGCATAGAAGACGTCAATCTCGTATCGCCCGTCGGCATCCGTGACGTCCGTGGCCTTGTAGCAATCGGCGGATACGACGATCCCGGGCACGCCGTTGCCTTGCGGATCGCGCACCGTACCGGAAATCCTCGGATAGACGATGGCGTAGCCTTCTTGGGTGTTGTTCTGCTTGCAGACGCAGCTAATGGGGGACGTGAGTCCGACTAGGGCAATACTCAACTTGATGATATGGGGTCCTGAGGTCTGGAACACGTGAGTCCGTTCACCATGCGTTGACACGGGGCCCCTCTCTTCCTGGCCATCAAAAGACCAAATGTACTCTCCCTCGGGAAGTGCCTCGCCAGTCATGGTAAACGCCGAACAAGTGACCGTCAACGGCC
>CAZKCX010000638.1:0-2309 GCA_964550865.1 uncultured Planctomycetales bacterium | reverse complement strand
CCCCGGTAATGGGAATCACCTTGAAGTAGACCTCCGGCGTGCACGGCTCGGAGGGTTCGTCGTTGCCGCTCTGGCCTGAGTTGGGGTCTTCACCACCAGTTCCCCCACCGGGAAGGAACGGATCTTCGCCAGGCTCGATCACTCCGCCGACGATCGGGTCGTCGTTCGTCCCGCCTGGTGCGGGCATGCAACCCATGAAGGCGACGGACGTGAGCATTCCAAGAACAAAGACGCCAAGCGACCTGGTGTTCAGCGACATGATTAACAATCCCCCCGTTTGCGTACTGCTTATGTCTTGCAACCGCGACCTAGGTTAGCGACCACAACATCCCATTTTGCCAGGCGACTAGTCAAATTGGGAGGACTAGCGGTCTGTCGTGGTAAGCGTGGCTTTCTGGATCGGATCAGCTGGCGCTTTGTCTTGCAAGCGCCTTTATGGGATATTGTTATGGAATTGCGGTTTCAGCGTTGAGCGGTCCGCTTGCGGGGGCCAAGGAAATGGCCTGTACCGTCAGATTTTCCTAAATTACCAAAATGGCTTATCGGCCCTTGAGCAACACTAAGAGCGCGGAACGACGCCATCCTTCTCGTTCCCATTCCTACGGAATGGCCACGGCGATCGGTCTCGGCCTCACCGCTGCATTGGCTTGGTCATATTGGCCCGGACTGGTCAAGCTCTTCGAGGATTGGCAGGCGAACCAGGATTATTCCTCGGGACAACTCGTACCGCTGATCGCCTTGTTCTTCGTCTGGCGCAAGCGCGGCCGCCTCCAAGAGATCGGAATTCATCCGTGGTGGCCCGGACTTATCGTACTTATTGCGGCGCAAGGTCTTCATATCTTCGGCGAGCTATTCCTGTTCGGATCCTTGGTCCGCTACTCGCTGGTGATTACGGTGATCGGCCTAACGCTTGCCATCCTGGGAAAGAAGGTCGCCTACGAGCTTCGTTGGGTGCTGGTCTTCCTCTTTCTGATGGCCCCCTTGCCGAACCGGATTCACAGGCCCGTAAGCCGAGAATTACAGGGACAAGCGATCACAGGCACGGTTGCAGTCCTCAACCTCATGGCGATCAAGACCGTAAGATATGGAAATGTGCTCCAGCTGGTGGATGAGGGATCGCAAATCGGGGTGGTTGAGGCGTGCAGCGGGTTGCGGATGCTGGTGGCCTTTTTCGTTGTCTCCTCAACCATTCTCTTCCTAGTCAACGCGGCCAGTTGGGTCAAGGTAATCCTCTTGTTGTCTTCCATACCGATCGCGGTGCTATGCAACATGGTCAGGTTGGCAACTACCACAATAGTATACAGTTATGCCAACAGCCTGGTTGCGGAAGGCGCCTTCCATGACTTTGCCGGCGTGGCCATGATGCCCCTTGCCGTGCTCCTCTTCATGGGAGAGTATGTGCTATTGAGCAAGATCCCCGGGGCCAGACAGGTCGGAGCGACCCCAAGGCACGAAAGAGCCAAAGTGGCGGCTTTATGACTCCTATGGCGAAGCGGCAATCTCCGAGCTCTTAGCAAGAGGGGATCGGGCGGGAGCATGGAGAGGGCGAGCGTTGGGTTTGATCAAAGGGTAGTATTTTGTGAGAGATTTGTGTTGACACCGTTGGGAAGGTCCGAGAAAATACCGCTTTATGGCCTCACGGGCAGGGTCGGGTACGGTCCCGCCGGCCTGTGGGGTGAGAGTGTTCATCGACCAGGTGGAGTGGGGCGACGATGAGCTTCCTGCGTATCACATATGCGTTTGCTGTGTGTTGCGCTGTCGCTGCGCCTTTGGGCGCTGATATCCTGCCGAATCCTGGTGGTGCATCGGGGTCGTCGCTTGAGGACTGGAACTCTTCGGCGGCAAGGTGGCAGCCCGGGGCAGTGCCCTGGAGGGTCGCCACTGGGTTTGACGGAATCCCTCGTGGTCCGCTGCAATCACCGTTCTCTTCCATCGATTCTGATGTCTCCTGGGCCATCGACCATGACTGTCCTTTGGTGGACAGTGATGATTCGACTGTGATCGTGGCCCGTTTGCGATCGACTCCGACGGCGGCAGAGTTGGTCCTTGTCGGTCTCAGCACGCTTGGTTTCCTCGGCGTCGGTCGCTCGGTTCGTAGGGTCGAGCTGTTCTCCGTGGCGGAGTGGTTCTCCCCGACAGGGCCACTGCAGATCGGGTATGCCGTTGCCGTCAGCCCCGAGTCGCTTTCCGGGGCACCTTTGGATGTCCATCATGCAGGTGTTTCCGTGCGACCGATTGGACATGGCCGCACGATCGCGCCACGCGCGCATTTCTCACACAAGAAGGAACGGGAAACCGAACCGCTCATA
>CAZKCX010000637.1:0-4287 GCA_964550865.1 uncultured Planctomycetales bacterium | reverse complement strand
GGGTGGCCCATGGCTTTAGCCGTGGGGGACGCGAATTGGCTGCCCGTTCGTGTTCCCCACCTCTCCCTCGACAAGGCTCCCTTCGGGTCTGAGCCTCCCTTCGGCCTGAGCCTCAGGGTCGAAGACGGGACAAGTGAACAGGTAGGCACCCATAGGCTGGACGCCCATCGAATGAACTGCGACACAACACCACGGCCGACGGAGGAAGGCCTCCGCCGGCCCGTGCGGGGTTTGCGACGCGAGGGAGCCTCACGCATACGACAGGATCTTGTCGACGCGTTGGGAGAGGTCTTTGAGGGCGGCGTGATCCCCGCCGCCGACCTCCGTCGTGAGCCATCCCTCGTACCCGACCTCCTTCAGGGCCTTCATGCATTCCGGCCAGTTCACATCCCCCTCCAGCAATGGGCTCCACTTGTAGCCGGCCCGCTTGAAGTCCTTCAGGTGGATACGCTCGATCCGCGGTCCGAGCGTACGGATCCAGTCTTGCGGATAGCCGTAGATCACCACGTTGCCGATGTCGAAGTACGCCCGCGCGTACTTGCTGCCGAGCTCGTCGATGTAGCGGGCAAACTCGAGGGGGCTGAGGAGGAACTTGTTCCACACGTTCTCGATGGAGATGGTTACCTTGTGTTCCTCGGCCATCGGCAGCAGCGAGCGAATGTGCTTCTGGCTGCGTTCGTAGGCCTGCTTGTAGGTTACGTCGGGCTTGACGACAGCCGGCACCAGCAGGACGTTCGACGCCTTGACGTCGCGTGCGTTACGGATGGCGGTCTTCATGCCCTCGATGCCCTTCTTGAGTCGCGCCGGGTCGGGATCGGAGAGGGGCAGGCGCCAGTGGGTGGAGCAGACGACGCTGTGGATCGGCACGCCGGTCTTCTCGCTGGCGGCACGAAGCTCGTCGATGTGATTCTGATTCGTTGTGGCGTTGATCTCGAGGCCCTCAAAGCCCACGTCTTGGGTAATCTTGAGCTTCTCCTCAGCCGTGTTGCCGGGCTTGACGCGGCTGAGCTGCGTCGCCTTGCGGAATCGCTTTGCCCCGGATGAGGCGCCCCGAACCTGGGAGGCGGTCTTGGTACCGGCGACACCCATGGCCGCCGCTCCGGCGATCCCCTGAGCGAGGAATCCTCGTCGTGTGATGGATGGTTTCGTCATTGTCGTCTCCTTCGGTTGGGCCTTGTGGCCTTATGCGCGAATCACACAGATCAGGCCGAGTCTCTCGATTGAAGGTATGCATTTTCACATGTCGTGGGGTTCGCGGCAACCGGCAACGACGGGAACTCCGGAATTGTTTGAAAGACGTACGTCGGGCGGTTCTACTGTCGGCATGCTCGAGCAATCCATGGGCGACAACGTCCTCCTCCGGTTCCCGGGGCTTGCCGGAGAGCCGCGTCTGGTGCATGCCGTCACGACGAAGCCCTGGAACATGGCGTGCCATTGCGGTCCGGAGGCCGCCCATGCGGCGAAGCGACGCGGAACGCTCTGCCTGTTCCTTGGCATGTCCTTTGACCGCCTTACGTGTGCCGAGCAGATCCATCAAACGGGGTTGGCGGTGGTAGACGAGCGGCTGGCGGGTGCCGGCCGGGACGGTCGAGCATCGGCGGTGGTCGGCGTGGACGGTTTGTTGACGAGGCGACCGGATACGCCGCTCATGCTGCTGTCGGCCGATTGCCCGCTCGTGCTGGTCTATGATCACGGCGTTCCCGCCGTCGGCGTGGCGCACGCAAGCTGGCGATGCACGGTGGCGGGGATTACGCGTCGGTTGGTGGAGACGATGGTCTCAGAGCTCGGATGTGATCGAAATCGCCTGCGAGCCGGGATCGGTCCGTCGGCGGGGCCGGAACGGTATGTCGTCGGAGAGGAGGTGCTCGCAGCAGCGCGTGCACTGCCGCAGGCCGATCGCTATTTCGCGCGATGCGGGGCAGGCATGACCTTCGACCTGTGGGCTGCGAATCACGACCAGTTGCGATGGGCGGGCGTGCCGGCGGACCACGTCGAGTCGGCGCGGATCTGCACGATCGGGGACGAACGGTTCTACAGCTACCGGCGAGAAGGGCCCGAAACGGGGCGATTCGCGCTTGTGGCCGGTATTCGGAGTGCGTAGGGTACGCGGGGAGAACGCGGGACCGGGGCGTGCCGCTCCGCATGCAATTCATGTGGGATCGGGCTTCGGGGCGACGCCGCCCATCGGCAAGGAGCCGTTCGGTTTCGACGGGTCTGGCTTAACATAGGGGTGGCCTATGGATACGGCGGTCGTGCTCGTCGGTGGAGGGGTGAACAGCCTTGTCGCCACGGGTGTGGCCGATCGGGAGTATGCCCTCGCCCTGATGCATGCCAGCTACGGTCAGCGTACGGGGGAGCGGGAGCTTGCCTCCTTCAACAAGATCTGTCAGCACTTCGCGCCGGCTCGGCAGTTGGTCGTGTCGTTGCCGCACATGGACAAGGTGGGAGGCAGCGCGCGTCTCGACAAGGGCATGACGATCGAGGACGCCCGTGCTCTGTCGGAGTCCGTGGCGAACACGTATGTCCCGGGGTTGATGCCGTCTCTGCTTGGGCTGGCGTTTAATTGGGCGAGCGCCATCGGCGCGCGTCATATCATCGTCGGTACGTCGGAGAATGACGGTCCGCCGGCGGCGGACACGCCGGCATTGTTTCCCGACCACCGCCGCGATCTGTACCACCTGTACAATCAACTGGTGGAGATGACGGCCAAGTCGTCGTCGAGGATTCAGATCCATACGCCGCTGATCGAGATGACCCGCGGCGAGGTGATTCGTCTGGGTCAACACGTCAAGGTCCCCTTCGAACTGAGCTGGTCTTGCGATCGGCGTGCCGACGCCCCGTGCGCCACGTGCTACGGCTGTGTTTCCCGCGCCCAAGGATTCGTCGACGCGGCGGTGACGGATCCGATCATGATCGAGGACGAGTGAGCGGTTCTGCGATCGTGGCGGTGGCGGCCGAACGAAGGAGCGATAGCGTCGCGGGCAGGATCGAATGGGGATGTCCTCGCGCACGTCAAAGCAATTCGTTCTTCACCGTCATCGCGGATACGGTACGGACCATTGGGACCTGATGCTCGAGGAGGAGGGCACCCTGGCGACGTGGCGGCTTGATCGACCTCTCGTTCCGGGGGATCGGGCGACCATACGCGCACGACGAATTCAGGACCATCGCAAGGCGTACCTCGCCTATGAAGGAGAGGTACGCCAGGGCCGGGGGCATGTGGAGATCGTCGACGCGGGGAGCTACGAGACGCTGGCCCGCGAGGAGGAGCGTTGGCATGTCCGATTGATCGGCAGGCGATTCGCCGGCGAGGTCATCCTGAGCCACCTAGGCGGGCGCGCGGGAAGCGCCGACCGATGGAGGGTCACGCCACTGGCGAACGAATCCTGATGGTTTGCGCAGATCACCGATGCACATCTCCATGCAAGGCGTTTCGGTCAGGATCATGGCCTGGCAACCGCCGGATACGTCCTGGGTCGAGCAGATGGGGTGCTTGCCGATCTCGGGGTCGGCGTTACAATCACGAGAATGGCTGCCGGTCGTCGTCGGCCACAGTCCATCCGGGGAATCCCCGATCATACGGGAGTCGGGTTGATGTGTGAGGAACGCTGCGCCGGACACGATTCTCCGACGCGTCGACTGCACACTCGCCTGGCCCTGCTCGTGATCATCGCTCTGCTTATCCTACTGGTCGCCAAGATACTGGCCACGGCGACGCTCTTCGCGTACCCCGGGGAAGTGTCCTGGACCTCGGCGATGAACGTGTACGTTGCTCGCCGGGTCATGGACGGTGGGGAGATCTACGCCGATTGGCGGGAACGTCCGCACGTCGTGGCATTGTACGGTCCATTGCTGTACGCGGTTCCGGCCTACGTGGGACGGGTCATCGGGGCCGATGAGGAGAGGTTATTCCTGATCGGGCGGTGGATCTCGTTGATGTCGGCGGTAGGTACGGCCGGCCTGATCGTCTGCGTTTTGCGAGCGCGGCTGTCGGTGAACCTCATGATTGCAGGGGCGATGGGGCTCCTCTTCTTCACCACGGACAGTGTGCTGTTCCAGTTTGACATGACGTTTCGCGCGGATGCCCCGAGGTGTTTCTTCTTGATGTTGGGTCTGACCATGGCGGTCGGGGGTGGCAGAACCCCGGCCCTGCTCGCATCGCTGATCGCGTTTCTAATCGCATTCCTGTACAAGCAGTCGGCGATCGCCGGCCCGATTTCAGTGGTCCTGTTGCTGTGGTTGTCAGGCCGGAGAAAGGGCGCGGTCTACTACGGGCTCCTCTGCGCC
>CAZKCX010000636.1:0-4299 GCA_964550865.1 uncultured Planctomycetales bacterium | reverse complement strand
GGCGAACGACATCTCCACTGCCGATAGGACGCGGCGCACGCCGTTGGAGCGGGCCCTCCTCACGGGCGGGCGTGCGCTCCTCGAATGCTCCACATTCGAGGAGGCGGCGAAGCGCATCTTCTATGCGTGCAGCGGCGTGATCGGCGCGACGGCGGGGTACGTCGCCCTCCTCAGCCCCGCGGGGGAGGAGAACGAGGTGCTCTTCCTCGAATCGGGCGGCCTGCCGTGCACGGTCGACCCGGAACTCCCCATGCCCATCCGGGGTCTGCGCTCGGTGGCGTATCACGAGAAGCGGGCGGTGTACGACAACAACTTCGCCCACAGCGAATGGATGCGGTTCATGCCGGAAGGCCACGTCGATCTGGCCAACGTCATGTTCGCCCCGCTCATCTTGGATGATAGGGCGGTCGGCCTGATCGGTATTGCCAACAAGCCCGGCGGGTTTACCGAGGAGGATGCCGAGGTCGCCGCCGCGTTCGGGGAAATGGCGGCCGTTGCCCTTCGCAAGGCCCGTAGCGAGGAGCTCCTCCGCGAACACGAGGCGCGACTCGCGCTGGCCCTCCGGGCGGCCGAGGCCGGGACGTGGATCTGGAACCTGCACGACGACAGCGTTCTGTGGGACCAACGAATGGAGGAGATCTTTGGCCTGGAGCCCGGGGAGTTTCCGGAGACGGTGGAGGCGTGGGAGGAACGCATTCATCCCGCCGACGTCGGCGCGCTTCGTGCGGCGGCGCGTCAAGGCGCGGAGGAAGGCGGCCGGCTCGAGATGGAGCATGCCATCTTGCTGCCGGACAAGAGCACCCGTTTTGTCAGCACGCATGCCGTGGTCGTCGAGGATGAGGGAGGCACGCCGGTCCGAATGGTCGGGATGGTCGTCGACATCACCGCGCGGAAGCAGGCCGAGGAGGAGCGCCGCAAGCTGGAAGCCCAGATCCAGCAGGCGCAGAAGGACGAGAGCCTCGGCGTCCTCGCGGGGGGGATCGCCCATGACTTCAACAACCTTCTCGTCGGCATCCTCGGCAACGCGGACCTCGCACAGATGGAGCTCGAGCCGAACTCACCCGCGCGGCGGAGCATCGAGGAGATCGAGCATGCCGCCATGCGCGCGGCCGATCTCTCGAGGCAGATGCTCGCCTTTTCCGGTCGAGGGAATTTCGTCCTTGAGCCGGTGCGCCTGAGCGAGCTCATCCGGAGCATGGACCATCTGATCCGAGCATCGATCTCTAAGAAGGCGCAGCTCGGCTTTGAGCTCGCCGACGACATCCCCGCGATCCAGGGCGACCTCGGCCAGCTCCGGCAGCTCGTCATGAATCTGGTCAGCAATGCCTCCGACGCCGTGGCCGACGGGGGAGGAGAAATCCGAATCCGGACGGGCACCCTGCTGTGCGACCGCGATGATCTGAATCGTGCCCGCCTGGCCGAGACATTGCCCGAGGGCACCTATGCCTATCTCGAAGTCGAGGACACCGGCTGCGGCATGGACGACGAGACCCGGAATCGGATGTTCGAGCCGTTCTACACGACCAAGTTCACCGGTCGGGGGCTCGGGCTCGCCGTGGTCTTGGGCATCATCCGCGGCCACGACGGAGCCTTGGTCGTCCAGAGCGCCCTGCGAGAAGGAACGACGTTTCGCGTCCTCCTGCCCATTGCGGAGGAGGGGCCGAAGCCGGAAGCCCCCTCCGTTCAAGGGCGCCGAGACCACGCCAAGACCATTCTGCTCGTCGACGATGAGCAGACCGTGCGGGACGTCGCCAGGCGGATGCTCGAGAAGGCAGGCTTCACGGTCCTGACGGCGACGAATGGCCGCGAGGCGGTGGCCACGTACCGGGATCGGGCGGACGATATCGCCTGCGTGATCCTCGATCTGACCATGCCGGTCATGGACGGGCAGGAGGCCTACGATGCCTTGCGCGCGATCCGCGACGACGTGCGCGTTCTCATCTCCAGTGGGTTCGACGAACGTGAGATGATGACCCGTTTCCCCCGCATGCGTTCGGCGGGCTTCATCCAGAAGCCATACCGATCGGAGAACTTGCTCGGCAAGGTCTCCGAAATCCTCAGCCTCTCGTAGGTCCTGCGATGAATCGCTCGAGCCGCTCGCGGCGCCCCAGTCGGTCCACGGGCTCCGGAATCCGTTCGGTGTTCGGGTCGGCGGCTGGGCGAATCGCGTGCCGGAACGGAATCAGCCTTCGGGCTCGGAAGCCTTGCCGGGCTTCTCCGTCGGATCGCACTCGTTCTTGGATTCGTTGCCCCGGTCGGACCGCCGTCCTGTCCGGTTCGAGCCGACGGCTTGCCTGTGGGAACAGGCGCAAACCTCCTCGAAGGCGACCTCCGCATCCATCGCCCCCAGGTCCACGACCACGCGCCGCTTGTCCGGCTTGATCCGTACCACCTGCGCCGCCTTCCGGAACCGTCGGACGAAGACCCGCTCGCCGGCTTGCAGGGCCAGGATCTGCTCAAGCGGCATGGCCGGCGCCCTCCGGTGATCCGGTGTGTCCTTTCGAACCGGACCGTTGGTCTTGCGCTTCTTGGCGTCCAGTCGTTTCGCCGGGGCGGCCTGGTCGGGCTGCTTGGGCGCTTCGGGCGCCGGAGTGGGGCGGTCGGGCTTCGCGGGCGGGGCGGGCGCGTCTTCGGGATGGAGGTCCGAAAGGGGGACCTCCACCGTATTCGTTCCCAAATCCACTTCCGCGCGTTCCTTGGCGAGGCTCACGCGGACCACCCGGCCCGACCGATCGAAGCTGAGGACCTTCACGCGGTCGCCCGGCTTGAGGTGCGTAACGCGCTGCGTCCACTCCTCGAATTCCTTCCGCTTGCAGGCGAGCTCCTGCTCACGAGCCCTCGCCTCGGCCTCGGCCTGATCCGCGGCGACCTTGGCGGTCTCGGCCTCTTTGCGCGCTTGCTCGGCCTTGCGTCGCGACTCGGCGGTGCTTTCGATGGCCGTCGTCAATGCCTTGTGCTGCTCGGGCAGATGCCGGCGCGCGGCCTCGATCAGATCGGCCGGCATGCCGAGATGCGCCGCCACCGTGATCGCATTGCTCTGTCCCGGCTCGCCGATCAACAAGCGATAGGTCGGGCTTACCGTCTCGGTGTCGAACTCTACCGCGGCGTTGTCCGCGCGGTCACGGTTGAAGCCGACGCTCTTGAGCATGCCGAGGTGTGTGGTCACGACCGCCGGGCAGGCGATGTCCAGCAGCCGGTCGAGAATCGCCATGCCGATGGCGGCCCCCTCGTCGGGGTCCGTCCCGGCACCGAGCTCGTCCAAGAGCACGAGCGTCCGGTCGGTGGAGCGATTCAGGATCTCGAGGATGCGCGACATATGGCCGCTGAATGTAGAGAGCGACTGCTGAAGCGATTGCTCGTCCCCGACGTCGATCAGGACGTCGTCCAGAATGGGCACCGAGCTTCCTTCTGCGGCGGGAATCGGCAGTCCCGAATGGACCATGGCTGTCAGAAGCCCGACCGTCTTCAGCGCGACGGTCTTGCCGCCGGTGTTCGGTCCGGTGACGATCAAGAGGTCGAAATCCTCCCCCAAGCGAACGTCGATCGGGACGATGGTCCGAGGCTGCGCGCCGCAGGCCTCTTCCTCTCGGGCCAGGGCTTGGAGCACCGGATGCCGCGCCCCTCTCAGGAGGAGGCGACGCTGATCGTTCAATTCCGGGACCGTCATCTCGAACGCGCGAGCCATCTGCACCTTGGCCGTCACCAGATCGAGCACACCGATGGCGTCGATCGCCTTGAGGATCGCCTCGTGATTGGCATGGACGACCCGTGCCAAGTTGAACAGGATGCGGCCGATCTCCCCGTGCTCATCGCGGCGGAGCTTGGCGATCGCGTTGTTCAGTTCGACGACTTCGGCGGGTTCGATGAAGAGGGTCGCTCCGGTATCGCTGGTGCGGTGGACGATGCCGGGCAGCCGGCCGTGGTGCTCGCTCTTGAGCGGCAGCACGATCCGATCGTTGTGGAACGTCGCGTTGGGGAACTGCAGCATTTTCGTGACATGGCTGGATCGCAGGAGCCGTTCGAGAGCAACATGGATGCGGTCGTTGGCCTTGTCGATGCCCTGGCGGATTTGCGACAGCTTCTCGGAGGCGTCGTCTCGCACATCTCCGCTGGGGTCGATGGCCCGCGAGATTTGATCCGCGATGAACTTGAAGTCGCCGATGCGCTCAAACACGCTCTGGAGCGTCGGCGTTTCGACCGAACTCCCGTCGATCCACGCCCGTATGGCGTGCGTGGCCTGCAGCGTCTCGCCGATCGAGGCGAAGTCCTTTGCCTCCAGACGGGTCGGGCTCGCCGCGC
>CAZKCX010000635.1:0-4309 GCA_964550865.1 uncultured Planctomycetales bacterium | reverse complement strand
GAACGGGCACGGAAGACTACTTCGGCGACGCGTGGGGGTTCCGTGTCTTTCATCGCCCATATCACGGGGTATCGATCTGGGAGGGCTACATGGCCGGCGACCGCGGTACGGCCTATCGCTGGCACATCAAAGATCCGGTCGTCTTTACGAAGTCGCTCAAGGTCACCATCGAGCACAAAGGCAGCATCTACAACCAACTCGGGATCAGCCAGGGCGGCTTCCTCCCCCGCGAGGATTGGACGTCCAGCGTCGCATTCTGGTATCAACATGGGATCGGCAAGCCGTTCAGCGACATGCCCCCCGGCAAAGACCGCGTCATGCCGCACCGTCGGATCTGGGGTAAGGACCTCGCCGAGAAGACCGTCTTCGACCCACCCGGCGTCGTGCGGAAGGAGAGCATCGGGTTCCTCTACATCCCGCCCACGGTGGGCGGCAGCTTCACCGTGCCCTTCACGATCGAGAAGAGCGGCTGGTACCAGATCGAGCCCTGGATGGCCTACGTCGTGATCACGGGCATCTGGGAGCCGTTTCTGGACGACAAGAAGACGATTGGACCGGTCGACACCTGCGACGCCAACACCGACATGCGCCCGCTGCACCTCGGGCTGCACTACCTCCGCGAGGGCGAGCACACGCTCAAGTTCGTCAGTCGCGGCGAGAGCCCGAAGAGCCCGAAACTGCTGCCCGGTCGTCTGTCCGGCGGATTGGCCGCGCTCGTGATCACGAAGATCGACGTCAAGCGCCCGCCGCGAAAGGACAAGAAGTAAACGTCCTTACTCCGACGCATGCGAGGGTCTAGCTCGGTATAATGGGACGTGGCCGCCGGCCGGCCCAAGGGCGCGCCCATGACGACGCTCAGATCACAAGACGGCACGCAGCTCGTGGTGGATGCGCTCGCCCGCGTGGAGCAGCATCACCGCCGCGTGCGGCTATGGACCGGCCTGGTTGGGTGGCTGGGCATCACGGTCGGAACGATCCTCGTCATCACGCTCGTGGCCGGGCTGCTCCGGCTCGGATCGCACCCGAGTCCCGCCGAGGTGTTCGGGCGACAGGTCCTGCTTGCCTTGCTGTTGGCGATTCCGGTCGGCGCCGCCTTCTTGCTGATCGTGCGGCCGATCCTCCACCGACGCTCGTTCCCCCAGATCGCTCGCGCCGTCGAGGAACGCATCGAAGGCCTCGACAACGGGCTCATCAACACGATCCAACTCGCCGCCGAGGCCGAGATCTGGCCGCGGCAGTTCGTCGAGCGCGCGATCGCCGAGGCCGCCCGCAGCGCCGAACGTGTCTCGCCGGAGCAGGCCGTCGACGTAAGTAGCCTGAAGCGCGGGGGCTTTGCGGCCGGCGCGTTGCTCGCCCTCCTGTTGGTCTATGCCGGAGCGGCGCCCAATGCCTTCTACAACGGAATGATCAGCGTCCTCCGCCCGAACCATTTCATCGCGCACACCGGCCGGATCCCGATCCTCAAGGTCAGCCCCGGCGACACCCGGTTGCTGGCCAACAAGCCGCTGAGCATCCTCGTCGAGGTGGACAATCCAGGCAACGAGCCACTCGACGCCCGGCTGTACATCCTCCGACCCGATGGGACGACGGCTGAACACAAGATGGTGCCCTTCGGCGGCACGCGGCAACGCTACAAACGCAATCTGCCGCCCGTGGCCGAGTCGTTCCGGTATCGCATCGAGGTCGAGGACAGCCAGACGCCGATCTACTCGGTCACCGTGATCGATCGTGTCCATGTCGAGTCGCTGACGCTCTATCATCGGTATCCCTCCTACACCAAGCTCGGCAACAAGGAGACGGACGACCCGAATATCCACGCCCCGATCGGCACGCAGACGAGCCTGACGCTCGTCCTCGACATGCCCGTGGGATCGGCCCACCTGGTCACCGCCTCCGGTGGGAACACGCCGATGCGCGACGCCGGCGACGGCCAGACCTTCGGGACCTCCCTGACCATTCTCCGGGACGACCAATACGCCATCCTGCTGCTCGACAAGCAAGATCGCGAGCTGCATCGGCTGCCCGATCCTCGCCGCGACACCGAAGCCGCCGCCGGTGAGCTGTCCGCCGACGCCGACTCGGTCGCCGGCGACACCCAGGGCTACTGGCCGATCCGCGTCGTGCCGGACGAACCGCCGGCGGTCAGCGTCGTCGTCCCGGGCAAGGACATCACCGCCCCGCCCGGGGCGAAGGTCGAGCTCGTCGCCAAGGCGACGGACGACTATCGCGTCAAGAACGTGGCCGTCTTCTTCAAGAAGGGCAAGGGCACCGAGGGCGAGTTCGCCAAGCTGGCGGAGGCGGATCGGTTCCCGGACCCGAAGAAGGCCGTGCTCAACGGCTCGCTGGTGATCGATGAGGAGACGTACAAGGAAGGCGACGTCATCACCTACTACGCCGCCGCAACGGACAATCGCTTTCTGCCGAACATCGGCGAGGCCCAGACCACACCCGCGGACGTCGGCCAGGCGGTGCTCCACCAGATCCTCGTCCAGGACGCCGAGCGGATCGCGCGGGAACGGCTCGCCCGGCTCGAGCAGCTCCGCAAGCGATTGAAGGCGATCCTCGCGATGCAGGTCAAGGTCAAGGCCGACACCGTCCACGCCAAGCATATCGCGGATGCGACCGGCCGGTCCCGCGCGAGCGAGAAGCTCCACACCGGCCAGGGCGAGGTGGAACGCTCGCTGCGTGAACTCGGGGAGGGCTTCCCCTTCGACGCCGAGACCGAGGAGCTCAAGCACGCGATCCTGCTGCTCGCGCACAACGAGGCCGTGACCGCGACGGCCGCGGCGGCGGCGCTTCGGCAGATCTCCGAGGCGGGCAAGTACGCGGAATCCGCCGGCGGCCTCATCGAGATTCAACACCAGATCATCGGTGTGCTTCGGACGCTGATCGGCATTGTCCCCGATCTGATGAAGGAGAAGGCCGAGGGCGAGCTAGGCCGCCTCGGCGGCGACATCCCTCCCGACGTGCTCGAGAAGCTCCAGGCGCTTCGCGATCAGCTCGAAAAGTTCATGGACCAGCAGAAGAAGGTCATCGAGGCCAGCAAGTACCTCGCCAAGCGCCCCGTCGATAGTTGGACCGACGAAGACCAGAAACAGCTCGAGGAGCTGGCCGCGCTCGAGGACCAGTGGGAGAAGTTCCTGGCCGAACAGGTCACTGATTTCTCCAAGCTCGCCGAGCAGGACTTCTCCGACGCCCAGCTCCTGCAGGAGCTCATCGAGATCCAAGACGATCTGAAGATGGCCAAGGATGCCCTGAAGAAGAAGGCCACCGAGATCGCCGTGCCCGTCGAGGAGGCCGGCGCCGAGCTGGCCGAAGCGCTCGAGACGCACATCGAGAAGTGGCTCAGCGACGAGCCCGACCGTCAGGCCTGGAAGATGGAGGAGCCCGTGGGCGATCAGGTCGACGTACCGATGGCCGAGCTGCCCAAGGAACTGGAGGACCTCATCGGCGAGCTGATGGAGGACGAGGAAGACCTCTTCGAGGAGATGGACGACGTCACCAGCAAGTGGACCGATTCGCTCGACAAGGGCGCGGGCTGGGACTGCCTCGACGGGCCGATCAGCAACATGTCCGCCCAGGGCGTGACCGGCAACCACCTGCCCAACACCAGCGAGATCGGCGGGCGGAGCGGCCAGGGCCGCAGCGGGAAGTCCGTTGGTGAGATGGTCGAGGAGAGCGCGCAGGACCTCGGCGGCCGCCGGACGCCCACGCGCCTCAGCCACGACCCATTCCAGAAGGGCGAGATCAACGACATGAGCAAAGAGGACGGCGCGGGCGGCGCCACCGGGGGCGGGAAGCTCAGCGGCGCCGGCGGCGAGGGGCTCGAGGGCCCGATCCCGCCGGAGCTTCAGCGGGAAATGGGCCGGCTCAGCCAGAAGCAGGCCGCCCTCCGCAACAAGGCCGAGAAGATCAACCTCGCCCTAAAGGTCAAGAACTACAAGAACTTCAAGCTGCTCGACTCGATCCGAATGATGCGACGCATCGAGGACGACCTGGGCAACTACCGCTACCGGAACGCGTTTCGCCGCAAGAACGTCATCCTCGAAGGTCTGAAGACGTCCCGCGTTCTGCTCGGCGGGCAGATCGCCGTCCAGGAGGACACCACCCCCAACATGCCGCGGGAAGTGCAAGACGACATCGCCGACGCGATGCAGAACGAGCTTCCGCGCGGCTACAAGGATCTCCTCAAGCAATACTACGAGAATCTCTCCGCCGCCGGCGCGATGGAGTGATCCCCGCGCCGATGTGGGAGGGGGTGCGACATTTTTTTCTGGCGCATCGTAAATAGTGTTGTATACTTGTCTTA
>CAZKCX010000634.1:0-4318 GCA_964550865.1 uncultured Planctomycetales bacterium | reverse complement strand
CGTAATACCTAACATATACCGAACTTAGCAACCGGAGTCAAGCAGAGACTCAGTTACTGGGAATGGTCGGGCATGTCACAAGAGGGGTCCCCGCGTCAGGGCTGCATCGACGGGCCCGGTCCTCACCACCGGAAGCGGTCATGAGCGATTCGCAGAAGTCCCATGCCGAGCTGCTGCGCGAGGTGGCGTCCCTGCGCGAAGAGGTGGAGGAGCTGCGGCGGTACCGGCGCGATCATGAGCGGTTGTTCGGCGATTCCTCCTACGAGATCGCAAGCTACCGTCGGATCTTCGACAACGCCTACGACATGATCTACACCCACAACCTGCACGGACGTTTCACCTCCGCCAACCCCTCCCTGATTCGAACCTACGGCTACTCGTTGGCGGAGTTCTGCCGGCTGCACATCCGCGATGTGGTGGATCCCGACTACCATGACGTGGCGATGGGCAACTTCCAACGCAAGCTGGAGGGCATCAAGTACACCGAGCCCTATGAGCTCTTGACCCGGGCCAAGGACGGGTCGGCGGTGTGGGTGGAGGTGAGCAGCTGGCTGACGCGAGAGCAAACCTCCCCCGTCGGCGTCCAGGGCATTCTGCGGAATATCACCGAACGCAAGCGCGCCGAGGAGGCCCTGCGCCGGGCGCACGACGAGCTGGAGATCCGCGTGCGAGAACGCACCGCCGAGCTCACCGCCTCGAATAAGCAGCTCCAACGCGAGATCGCCGAGCATGCACGAACCGTCCGAGCGTTGCGCGAAAGCGAGCGGCGCTACCGGCTGCTCGCGGAGAACGTCACCGATGTCATCTGGACGACCGATCTGGATCTGCGCTTCACCTACATCAGCCCTTCGACCACGAAGCTGCGCGGCTACCCCATGGAGGAGGCCCTCAACCAGACGTTGCAGGACATGCTGACCCCCGAATCGTACGCCAGGGCGATCGAGGTCTTCGAGGGGCTATCGCCCTTCGAGGAGCTGTCCGAAGAGGAGCTCCGACAGACCCGCACGCTCGATCTGGAGGTGACCTGCAAAGACGGCTCGAGGATCTGGACGGAGGTCAAGACCACCGTTCTGACGGACGAGGCGGGACGGCCCATCGGGCTGCTGGGGGTCACACGGGACATCTCCGGACGCCGCCGAGCCGAGGAAGAGAAGACGAGACTCCAAGAGCAGCTCCATCAGTCGCAGAAGATGCACGCCGTCGGCCAGCTGTCGGCCGGCATGGCCCACGATTTTGCCACCTTCCTCGCGGTGATCGTCGGGCACACGGAGCAGGCGATGAGCCTCGTGGACCGGGATGATCCGGCACAGGAGGTGTTGGCCGGCATCCAGGCGGCGGCAAAGCAGGCCGTCGAGGTCGTCCGTTCCCTGCTGCGGTTCACGCGAAGCCTGCCCAGCGACAAGAAGCCGGTCGACGTCTCCACGATGATGGTCAATGCCGGCCAGATCCTTCGCCGCATGCTGCCGGGGTCCGTTGGCCTGTCGATGGACATCCAGCAGGACCCGCCGCTCTGGGCGAGCGCCGACGAGGTGCAACTCCAACAAGTCCTCTTCAATCTGGTCAACAACGCCCGGGACGCCATGCCCGACGGGGGCACGCTTTCGATCTCGCTTCGTGCGATCCGCGGCACGGCCGGGGACGCCTCCGGACCCCGCGGGGAACCGTCGGCGACGCTCGCGCGGATCGAAGTCGCGGACACCGGCATCGGCATGTCCGACGAGGTCCGGTCACGCATCTTCGAACCGTTCTTCACGACCAAGGAGCGTGGTCAAGGGACCGGCCTAGGGCTGTCGATCGTCCACGGGATCGTGGAGGATCATGGGGGCCATACGTCCGTCTGGTCGGAGCTGGGCCAGGGGACGACCTTCGCGGTGGACATCCCCTGTATCCCGAAGCCCTCGCCCGCCGACGACGAGGCGGAAGACACCTCCCCGACCGATCTGGACAAGGCCGTCATCCTCCTGGCCGAGCCCCGCCGGCTCCTCCGCGAGTTCATGGTCGCCACGCTCCGCTCGTTGTGCGGAGACCTCATCGTGGCGGAAGACGGCCCCTCGCTGATGCGCCAATACGAACGATGTACAAGTCCCATCGCGATGATCGTGGCGGCCGAAGATCTGCCGGAACGCGACGGGGTTGACTGCCTCTTGGCGATGCGCAGGTCCGGATGCACGGCCCCCATGGTGCTCCTCCGGGGTACGGACGG
Organism: uncultured Planctomycetales bacterium; assembly: GCA_964550865.1. GTDB lineage: Bacteria > Planctomycetota > Phycisphaerae > UBA1845 > JAFGLZ01 > JAFGLZ01. The sequence continues at coordinate 2,115 of CAZKCX010000634.1, read as the reverse complement.
GGCGACGGTGCCGATGCCTGAGGACGGCCGGATCTCCGTCTTGAAGAAGCCGTTCGCCATGTCCGATCTCGCGGCCATGGGTCGCAGGCTGCTCCACAGAAACGGTGCCGGGAGCCCGACCGCATGAGCGAGACCGTTTCCATTGTGCTCGCGGACGACCACAGCATGATGCGTGTCATGCTCGAGGATCGACTCGGGATGGAACCCGACCTCTCGGTCGTGGCCAGCGTGGAGAATGCGGACGAGGCCGTTCGCGCCGCGGCGGAGCTCAAGCCCGACATCGTCCTGCTGGACATCGACATGCCGGGGTTGCTGTGCTTCGATGCCGCCGCCACGATCGTCGCGCGGAGTCCGAAGACGCGGATCATCTTCGTCAGCGCGTTCTTCCACGATCGGTACGTGGAGCAAGCGCTGCGCGTGGGTGCTTCGGGATATATCACGAAGAGCGAGCCCCCGCACGTCCTCGTCCGCGCGGTCCGCGCGGTGGCCTCCGGTGAAGCCTACTACTCCCCCGAAGTCCAGTCCCGCATCGTGGCGGACGTGGAGGGGCCCCGCTTGGCGGGGGACGGGCATTCCCGTGCGTCGACGCTGACGGACCGCGAATTGGAGGTGCTCCGGTACCTGGCCCGCGGCATGCCGAAGCAGAAGATCGCCGAAACGATGCATTTGAGCGTCAACACGATACGTCGTCACACCTCCAGCGTGATGGAGAAGCTTCGGATTCATGACCGGGTGGAGCTCGCCCTCTTCGCCGTTCGAGAGGGCTTGGCCGATCCATAAGATATGGAGGAGCTTGTAGTACTCCATACTATTGCGTTTTTTGCAAATGGTGCTTCCGTGCCATAGACGCATCGAATGGCTTGGGTACAATATGCTGTGGAGGAGTGGTCATTTCAGATTGAACGGGCAAGGGCACGGCATCGGGGGTCCGATGCTGTAGTAATTTGGGAAGTGCTTCAACTCAGCGACACCGCGAAGCCTGGCGCAGACGACGTGTTCAACGGGTGGAACGTCCCGCCCTGGGCAATGCGCCACGCTCCGGAACGCCGAGCATTCGGCTTTGCGGTCAACGACCAGTAACGGGAGGCGACTGGATGCGTAACGCCAGTGGCGCAAGAGAATCCAACGTGAGAGCGGCTCGGTCTTCCGATCGAGGTTTCACCCTCATTGAGTTGCTTGTGGTGGTGGCCATCATCGCCCTGCTCATTTCGATTCTGCTGCCATCGCTGAGCAAGGCCCGCGCCCAGGCGCGGACCACGCTGTGTGGAACTCGGATCAGCCAGTTGACCAAGTCCATGCTCATCTACTCCGAGGACTTCAACGAAACGGCCCCCTTCATGGGACTCGGATGGGAGGACGTCCATTACTCGGACGAGCCCGATCAAGGGGGGGGCGCGAGCGGTCCCGGCGACATCCCGACCAAGAGTGAATGGGAATGGGCGGTCTCCGAGACGTGGCACTCGCAGGATCCCGAGCTGCTGTGGAATGGCATGGACTCCCCGCCTCAACACATCATGACCGATATGGATCTGCGTACCGGTACGCTGTTCCCCTATGCGCGTTTCGAGAATATCTATCGCTGTCCGGACTTCGAGCGGGTTGCCAACAAGACACAGAACGTTTTCAACTACACTCGGACGATCCTTGGACGCAAGTGGATCCTCTCGGATCTCTTCATAGGCGGCCCCGAGCCGGAGTATAATGGCGACAGTGTCTTCGGCGGGCCCGGTCCAATCCTCAAGATGAGCGGCATCCACTCGCCCAGTAACCTCCCGATGCTGTATGACGAATGGTGGGAGCGGCACGTGGCCGCCCCCTATCCTGATCACAGCCCCCCTTCCGAGGCAGCCGTTCCGGGTGGGTGGATGGCGATCGACTGCCTGCACTACCCGTTGGGCGATGAGATCGGCCAGTACCATGGCCAACCGGTCGCGAACGAGTTCATTGGCTTGAACGACCCGGAGGGTCGCGACACCGAGCCGGTCAAGCGGGGTATGGTGGGGTTCTACGATGGGCATTCGGAACTGCAGCGCGAGTGGTGGGTCGGATTCCGGGAACAGTCGGAGGGGAACGTCTATGACGCCCCCCTCAGAACGGGGGCGTCACCGACTCGGA
>CAZKCX010000633.1:0-4321 GCA_964550865.1 uncultured Planctomycetales bacterium | reverse complement strand
GACGATATCTCGCACGCTGCCTGTCACGTCAATGCCTGCTCGCTCGGCCAATGCCCGGACCTGGTGGGACGGTGATCGGCCGACGACGAGGAATCGCGCGTCTGGCACTCGCTCGCGGACCCTGGGCCAAACCGACTCGGCGAACCAGCATACCGCGTCGACGTTCGGCGGATAGTCCATCGTACCGACGAAGCCCACCGTCGGCGGTCCCGCTGGAAGGGGCGCAAACGGATACGCCTCCAGGTCGATACCGTTGCGAACGACCCGAACTCGGCACGGAGGCGCCCCGGCTTCTGATGCCCCAAGCCGCTGTTCGATCGCTCGGAAGGCCGATGCCTCCCGCGGCGAGATGACCAAGGCGACGTCGTAAGCCCGCGCGAGCTCCAGCTCGCACCTAGCCAGCCGATTCGCTTCCGCTTGATACAGCCAACGCTTTGGCCCGCGCGCGAGCTTCGCGTAGGACGACCACTTCGCGCTGTCGATGTCGCAGAAGTCCACGATGCGCCGCGGCGCATCCACGCGGAGACCGAGCCGCGCGACGCTCGACCCGAACGCAAGGACCGCGTCGAATCGCACCTCTCTCGACCACTGATCGACCACGTCCCGAAGACGGTGCGTGCGAAAGTACCCCTCTGTGAACGTTCCGCCCACCGTTACGCTGAGGGCCCCTCGGAGCGCGGCGACCGCCGGTCGCACCTTGGCGACCGCGACCGCCCGACACATCGCACGCACGCACTCGACCTCGTCGGCTGACGGCTCATCGTCGGTCAAGGCCGCGCACCAGAGGTCGTGACGTTCTGCCAGGTACTTCAACTCATGATAGCTGCGGATCTTCTCCCCCTTGTTGGGCGGGTAGGGCAGCCGGTGGCAGATCATGAGGATCTTCATGGGTCTTCGGAAAGCATCACGGCCTATTCGGTCGGAGGAGCGCTACGGCTTGTGTCACGGGTAGCTCGATCATCGCCCAGCCGGGGCCCACAGAATGTCCGCTCTTCCATTGCAGCGCTAGCCCGGGACGGACCGGGCCAGCCACGCCCCGAGTCTCTTCGTGACCATCAATGGTAGCCGACCATAGATCCGCTGTGCCAGGGCGAACTTGCCCTTTCCCGGCGTGAGTTCCGGCGCCTGTCGGCCCGGCGGGACGTACACCTGATATTCCAGCGGCTCGGGCTCGAAGCCTTGGTGGCGCTTGAAGTCATAGGGTCCGTAGTTCTCCTTCCGCGTGCGCCCGAAGTCGAACTCCCGGTAGCCGTGCTCAACGCCCCACTCCATGATCGACAGGTAGAGCACGTTGTTGATGCCGTATCGATCGAGCGACGCCTCACAGCCGGAGAAATACGGCAGCACAATGTCTTTGTAGAGGAACGTCACCAGCCCGGCGGCGGGACGGCCTTGGTAGCGCACCAGCGAGACCACGTGCTCCTTAGGCGTGTTGTCCATAAGTCCGCGAAAGAAGGCGATCGGATAGTTCGGCGAGGCGAGCCGCTTCATGCTTCGCGCATACAGATCCCACACGGTCTCGACGAGATGGTCGCCGAACTCGACGGTGAGCCCGTGCTTGTTCCGCCCGTTTCGCGCGGCCGCCCGTGCCTTTCTCGGCAGCGAGGCGAGCACGTCCTCGACGCGCTCCGGGAGGGCCTTGCGGAAGGTCACGTATCGATCGACCACGGGCAGGTCCGGCCACGCCGCGCGGAAGCTACGCAAGTCGATGCAACGCGCGGACAGCTCATCGGCCAGGTCCTTCGCACGCTCGAGCAGGGCGGTAGCGGCCTCCTCGTCGTCGTGAATCGCCCCGCCGTAGACCGCATAGGGAACGCTGACGAGCAGGCGCCCCGCAATCCAACTCCGGACCAGGAACAACGGCAGCACGCCGACGATGCGGCCCTCGTGCCGGGCGATGAGGTAGTGGGGTTCGTGTCCGAACGCGGATTCGACGGCATCGCGCCAGGCCAGGGTGTGATAGAAGGTGCCGTCACGGGCCGCCCGGACGTAGGCTTCCCAGTGCGGCCGATCCTCCGGGGCCAGACTCTCGATTGTCGTGCTCATCGGGGCGGGGTGTCGCTTCGACGTCCGTGTCGAACGGGCCGATTCTCGCGAATCGGTCTGATCGGGATGGTATCGCGCGTCCGGACCGGGGACAACACGTCACTCGTCGCCGGCAGGATCGTAGTCGAGCGGGGCGTGGAATTGGACCCCGATGCGGATGCGGTCGCCCATGTGCGGCCGGACACAAACGATCTGGGCCCGACGGCGGACGTCAATCACGCTGAAGAAGCCTTCCTGGACCATGGGATGCGTCAGGCGGAGGTTGATCTCACGGCCGGGCTGAAGCGGCTCTCGACCTTGCGTCAGGAATCCCGCCCCGGTTCGGGACAAGTCAACCATGTTCCCTTGCTGATACGTGCCATCGTCACAGTCCAGACACATGTGCCAGGAATACCGCAAGCGACGATCGACACGCCGATCGGTATCGGCCGTTTTCGGAGAAGCAGGACCCGTGGTCATGGAGAACTCGTCCCCCAGCATTGCCAGCGTCACCCCAAAAGAAGCCACCACCTCGAAGACGCTAGGTCATCCGTCGACCAATCGAAAGGGCCGCTTTAGGTTACACTTCTCATGCGCTCGAATACGGATCTTTTCCGGACCGGGGCCCGCCCAGGCTCCGATAGCCGAGGCGTACCAAGGGAATCAGGTTAGCTTCTGGAACACGGCCGCGTGGCTGAGGCGGACCTTGGGGCGGGCGGCGACGGTGAACCCCGCGGCCTCCGCGAGATCGATTTCCCCCTGGAAGTCCGATCGCGATACGTGGAACCGCGGCTCGGCGATCAGCACATGCCCGCCCGGAAGCACGCAGGCGTGGAGCTCGCGCATGAGCTGCGCGGCGTCGGGCACCTCGTGGACCATCCAGAACCCTACGGCGAAGTCGACCGGCTCACGAACGGCGATGCTGTCCGCCGGGCAGACGCGGGTCTCGATGCGCTCGCCGAGTCCCGCGCGTCCGGCCCGCTTGGCGAGGACGTCGAGCATTTCGGGTTGGAGATCGACCGCGATGACGCGGCCTGCGGGCCCGACCAGCCGCGCGAGACCGAGGGCGTTGAAGCCCATTCCGCAGCCGACATCTAAGGCGACGCTGCCCGGACCGACGTAGTCGCCGTAGAGCTTGCGCGGGTTGTGCAGGAGTCGACGGAAGATGTTGTCGAACCAATACGCGTGTTGCCAGGGGCAAATGTGCTTCGCTTCCGAGGTCTCGTCTTGGGCGGTGGGCACGGCGGTTCCCTTCTGGGTGCTGAGCATTGCTGTCGGTCGACCCATGATGTCTCTTCCTCATCCATTGGACCGCGATGAATCGCCGCGGGCAAGTGCCACCCGCAGGGTGTGAGGCCACCGATTGGCCTCTATGCGATGGTCACGACTCGCCGGCGGAGATTACACGGATTGTTGCGACTCGCCATAGGGTCCGTACGAGTAGGCTTTCGGCGGAAGGGCAGGCAAAGCCCACTTCGCACACACTCATCGACGACGCATACGAATGGACACGTCCTCCATGCGAAGCCCTTTGACATTGGCGATGTGCGCGGGCTCATCGGCTGCTTCGATGGTAACGTTCTCCAGCACGATGTCCTGGATGGGTCGCTCAGGTAGGCCATGGATGTGCAAGACCCGGCGAACGTCACGGGCGACGAGATCCCGCACGCGAAGGTTGCGGATGGTAGGGGGCTTGCCGGCGTCCGAGCCGAACCACGCACGATAGTGCGTATCGGCGCGGAAGGGCTCGTTACCGTTTCCGTCGACCAGGATGTCCCGCACGAAGACGTTCTCGACCGTCCCCCCGCGGCCGCGCGTGCTCTTGAAGTTGATCGCGCGGCTCGTATCGGCGAAGTGCACGTCGTGGATCAGCACGTTCCGTACGTCGCCGGACATGTCGCTGCCGAAGGAGATCCCGCCCCACTTCCCACCGCTGGAGCGACAGTGGCGGATGATGATCTTCTCCGAGGGCCGGTCGACCCGCCAGCCGTCCTCGTTCAACCCGGACTTGATCGCCACCGCGTCGTCGCTCGTGTGGAAGTAGCAGGATTCGACGATCACGTTACGCGACGAGTCGCAGTTCACGCCGTCGCAGGCCGGGCGAATCCTCAGCGTGTGCCGTCCGGGCGACAGACGAAACAGCTCGGGGACGGCCCGCCAAGACCATCGATCGGCTCTACGGAGGTCCCACGTAACGCGCCGGCCGTCCACCGCCACGGCAAAGGGACTCGCCGAACGTTTCGCCGTTCGGACGCGGAGCTTCACCTCGTAGAGGCCTTTACGTTCGACGGAGAAG
>CAZKCX010000632.1:0-4338 GCA_964550865.1 uncultured Planctomycetales bacterium | reverse complement strand
CTTCCGATCTGAGGAGCGCGGGGAGGCTTTCACCCGAACCGTGCGGGGGTGGAAGGCGTAAGCACTGCTGTGGGGGCGGTGCTCCCGTGTCAAGCAGTCGCGGCGAACAGCCGATTTCCCTTGGGGAGCTTCTTCCTACGGAAAGGCATGCATGGCCGGCAAGGACCGCAAGACCAAGCAGGACCAGGAGGATACGCAGGCACCGAACCGTTCCCTGGCGATCGTGGCGGTTGTTCTCGGCGTCTCCCTGGTCCTCCTGCTGACCGTCGGCGGTGTGTACTGGCTCGTCACGGAGCGGGAACGTGATGTCGATCTTCTGTCGGGACGTGGCGGCACCCCGGCCGAGCGGATCGACTGCAAGCCCGGTGCGCTGGCGGACTGGAACGTCCTGCTGATCAGCGCCGATACGACCCGGGCGGACCGTGTCGGCTGCTACGGAAACACCGAGATCCGGACGCCCGTGATCGATGGCCTTGCTCGCGAGGGGATCCTGTTCCTGCAGGCCGTCACGCCTGTTCCCATCACGCTGCCCGGCCACACGACGATGCTCACCGGCTTGAATCCGTACCGACACGGGGTTCGGTCGAACGGCCTCTTCAAGCTGAACGAGAGCGTCGAGACCATGGCAACGCTACTCAAGAAGCATGGGTATTCGACCGGTGCGGCGGTCGGCGCGTATGTGTTGGATGAGAAGTTCGGCCTAAGCCGCGGTTTCGACGACTACGACGACGATCTGCACATGGCGAACAAACCCAGCGAGTACGCCTATCCCGAGCGCCCGGCCGAGGTCGTCAACGCCGCGGCGATCGAGTGGCTCCGGGCCAAAGGGAAGAGTAAGTTCTTCCTCTTCGTGCACTATTTTGACCCGCACTCCCCGTACGCTCCGCCCACGCCCTACGACGAACGGTATCCGAACAACCCGTACGACGGCGAGATCGCGTACGTGGACAGCCAGGTCGGGAGCCTCCTGGCCGCGTTGGACACGCTCGGCGTGCGAGAGCGAACCCTCGTCATCTTCACCAGCGATCACGGCGAGAGCGTCGGAGAACACGGGGAACGCACGCATGCGTTGTTCGTCTATGACGCCACGCAACACATTCCGCTACTCTTCAACGCGCCGAAGGCGCTGCCTCGGAATCGCGTCGTCGCTCGGCAAGCGGGCCTGGTCGATATCCTTCCGACCACGCTGGCGCTGCTCGGGCTTCCCTGCCCCGAGAATCTCGACGGCCGCAGCTTGTTGGACGAGCCTCCCGAAGGCCTTCGGACCATGTACCTGGAGACGTTGTACCCCCGACTCACGCACAATTGGGCGGCGCTGTTCGGACTTCGCCGACTGGACTACAAGTACATCCATGCCCCGCAGCCCGAGCTGTACGACCTCCGTGCGGATCCTCGAGAGCTGAACAACCTCGCGCTGGCCAAGCCGGACGTGGCCGCCGAATTGCGGGGTCAACTCCGTGAGATGCTCGGGGGCGATTGGGAGAACGCCGCCGAGATAGAGGGCAATCTGGCGGTCGATGCGGAAACGCGGGCCAAACTCGAGAGCCTCGGCTACGTCGTTCGGAGTTCGTCCCAGCCGGCGGCGTCGACCCAGGCCGATACGTCGCTTCCCGATCCGAAGGAGATGATTCGCGCCGCGCGAATCCTGGTCGAGGTAAAGACCCTCACCCAAGAAGGACACTACCAGCAGGCCGAGGAGAAGGTGCAGCGCTACCTCGATCTGAGCCCAAACGATGGATACGGTCGTGTGATCGCGGGCGACATCTGCCTCAAGCGTGGACGGCTGGAGGAGGCGTTGGAGCATTTCAAGATCGCGGTGCGGCATTCCTATAAGCCCAGCGTGGTATGGGCGAAGCTTGGGAGCGCGTACGTCCAGTTGAAGCGGTTCGAGGAGGCCAGGGAAGCGTACGAGGAATCCCTGGCGATCGATCCGCACGGCACGATGGCCCTGATCGGAATGGGAGCCATCCTGTCGGAAGAGGGCCGCTTCGATGAGGCAATGAAGTACTACCAGGATGTGCTGGCCTACGGAAACGGACGGAATGCGGGCACGGCCTATTTGGGCCTGAGCAACGTGTTTCGCAAGAAGGGGCAAACGGAGAAGGCGGATGCGTTGTTGAGCCAGGCCGTCCGAGCGGAGCCCTCCAATCCGGTGATCATGGGCGTGGCGTCCGGCCTCAGCGCGAAATCCGGCAAGCCCACCTGGGTGGTCGAGCAGCTGCGAACGGCCGCCGAAGAGAGGCCGACGGCCGAGGTGCTCCTCAGCCTCGGCACGGCGCTCAACGAGAAGAAGCAATACCAGGAGGCCGAACAGCGCCTACGGCAGGCCTTGACGCTCGCCCCGAAGAACGCCCAGATCTACTATCAGCTCGGCGTCGCCTTGCAGAACCTCAACAATATTCAACCGGCGGGGCAGGCGTATTTGAAGGCCACGCAGATCGATGCCAACCACGGCAAGGCCTATCAATCGCTGGGCGTCTTGTTCGCGCGGGCGGGGCAGTTCCCGAAATCGCTTACGCTACTCCAGCGGGCCGTGGAGCTCGAACCCCAATCCTACGAAGCCCACTTCAACCTCGGCTTGGTGCAGGCAAATCTCAAGGCCTATGACAAGGCGATCGCGCGGTTCCAACAGGCCCTGAAGCTGAACCCCCGCAGCGCCGTCGCCCACTGCAAATGGGGCGCGGTCCTCTCCCTGCAGGGCAAGCGGTCCGAAGCGATCGCGCACTACCGCAAGGCCCTCGAGATCGACCCGAACAACGCCGAGGCCAAGAAGGAGCTGCAATCCCTGGGCGTTCAGCCTTGAATGCCCCCTTGTCGCGTCAGGAAGAGCGCGCAAGGATGTCGGGATTCCCGCGGCCAAGCGCCGTCTTCTATTCCAACGGCTTGACCCGGATGTTACGGAACTCCACGTGTGAGCCGTGACCGACGATGCCGATGTAGCCGCGGTCGCGCTTCAGGCCCGGATGCGACTTGCCGTCGGCGGTCCCGTTCTCGGTGGCCTCGTCGAGGTCCGCGTCGACGATCGTCACCCCATTCAGGACGACCTTGATGTGTCGTCCTTTCGCGATGATCTCCTCGCTGTTCCACTCGCCGACGGGCTTGAGATGGCCCCGCTTGGCGGGGACGACGCCGTAGACCGAGCCGTGATACTGGTACGGTCTTAGCTTCTTGTACTTCTCGGCCGTGTTGTCCAGGACCTGGATCTCCATGCCCTGGTAGGCCGCCCGGCTCATGAGCGGCGCGCGGATCGCAATGCCGCTATTGGCTCCCGCCGTGAGCTTGACGTCGAAGCGCAGGATGAAATCGCCGAACTCGCGCAGCTTGTACCATAGGTTGCCGCCGCCGATCAGCCGTCCGTCCTCCACCTTGTACGCGCCGAGGTGACCCACCCAACCGGTCAGATCCTTGCCGTTGAAGATCGGGATGAAGCCTTCCGCGTCGGGCTTGGGCGGCTTGGGGGGCTCGGGAGGTTTCGGTCCCTTGCCTTCGGCATAGACCTTCAGCTCGGTGAGGTGCACGGCCTCGTTCACGCTGTTCTTGAGGATGTGGATGCGGACGTATCGCGCGTCGACCGGCTCGAACTTGTGGATGACGCCTTCGTGCGTCGCGGGCGTGACGTTCTCCCTCTGGTCGACGACGGTCTTGTACGTCTTGCCGTCCGTCGAGACCTGCACGGTGTATTGGTAGTACCGCCCGTCCCAGTAGAAATAGACATGGACCGTGTCGATCGTGTGGACCTTGCCCAGATCCACCTCAAGCCAGCAGGGCCATCGATCCCCGAACCACGCGTCCCGCCGATCCGTGTACCTGCCGTTGACGGCGAGCGCCGGCGCCCGGTCGCCCTGCTGCTGGACATTCGTCTTGACGGGACGGCCCTTCGCGAGGTTGTGCGGATCGGACTTGGGCTGCTTGTCCAGATACTCCTGGGCGAGCTTGCGGAGCTCGGCATCCTTCGTCGCTTCCTTGGCGTTGCTCAGGGCGCCGATGGCCTTCGGATCGTTGAGCCCGACCTGTCCCTTCTGCGCGGGGCAGACGATGCGGATGATCGCGTCGGCGGCCGCCTGCCGGAATTCCCCCTGCTTCAAGAAGGGCAGGACCTCGTTCAGCGATTCCATCGTCCGGATCTTGCCGAGAAGCCCGAGGACGCGTCGAATCAGGGCTGTGTCCTTGGAGAGACCCAGCGCCTGGCCGTACAGCTCGGCCTTGCGATGCAGGCCCATGTCGGCCACGTCCGCCACGCGGCAGGCCGCGCTCAGCGCGAGACAACGCTGGGCCGTTTGCTTCTGTCGGGCACCCTCCCGGAGGAGGTTTCGTGCCTGCTTGCCGACGTCCGGGCAT
>CAZKCX010000631.1:0-4360 GCA_964550865.1 uncultured Planctomycetales bacterium | reverse complement strand
ATGCGGAGTTTCACTCACAATGCTGGATTCGATTTACGCGACGGGTTTGGTTTCGAGCATGCCGGTGAGGTGTTCTGTTTCGGCGTCGGTGATGAGCACGCTTTCGACGCGTCCGCGCCGATCGGGACTCGCAGGGGCGAGGACCGTCACGGGCACGTAGCGATCGCAGCGCCCCCGCCAGCGGATGCCGGCTTGGTCGTCCGCCGCTTCGGACGCACGCCGATTAGGACGAGAATCGCTCTGGGGCTTTGCGCGGGTCTCGACGAGGACGCGTTCGGTTCGCCCCACCAACGGACGACGAAAGGCGCGTGCGGTCTCGTCGGCCAGGGCCTGCACGCGCTGCATCCGCTCGCGAACGATCTCGTCGGGCACGAGTTGATCGCGCCAGCGTTCGGCGGCGGTCCCGCGTCGCAGGCTGAACGGGAAGGCGTGGACGCGGGCGAAGCCGACGCGCCGGATCACATCGAGCGTCTCATCGAACTCCTCTTCCGTCTCGCCCGGGAAGCCGACGATGACGTCCGTGGTCAGGGCGGGAAGATCCAACGCCGCCTTCACACGGTCGATCGTTTCGAGGTACTCGCCGATGTGATATTGGCGGTTCATGCGGCGGAGGACCGCATCCGAACCCGACTGGAGCGGCAGGTGGAGATGGGGCGCGCAGGTCGGCCTCGAGGCCATCACGGCGAGCAGTCGGTCGCTGACGTCGCTCGGCTCGATGCTGGAAAGCCGGAGTCTTGCCAGGCCTGCGATGCCGCTTAGGGCTTCGACCAGATCGGTGAGCGGCTCCTCGCTCGCAGGGGCCGATCCGACGGAGTCGTCGCGGGTCCGATGCCGGGATCGCCGAGACGTTCTCTTTCCGTAAGCGCCTAGAAATATGCCAGTTAAAACAATCTCAAGGTATCCCTGATCGACGAGTCGGCGGGCTTCTTCCCGGGCGATGCGGGGCGGTTTCGAGCGAAGGCGCGTCCGCAGCGAGGGGATGAGGCAGTAGGTGCATCCGGCGTCGCAGCCGTCTTGGATCTTGAGGAAGGCCCGATGTCGTCCGGCGTGCCCCCGAACCGTTCGCGAGAGCCCCCACTTGACATCGTGTGAATCGGAGGCATTAAGTTGGATAGGAGTGTCGCGCGCGGCGGCCGACGCATCCAGGGCTCCCACCTCTGTTCCGGCGGTCGCTCCCGACGTGTCCGGATGCCGTCTCCCAGCACCAGGAACACCGACCGCGATGGACGAATTCGCCACAGGTGCCGATAAATCGTTATGAGGACGAGAGCTTTCGTCTGCGCCGAGGATTCGGGCCAACTGAGAGACCAGATCGGCTTCATGCGAGGCGACGGCAACGACACCGTCGATGCCCGCAAAGCGTTCGCGGTCGGCGGCCGGACCGCAGCCGAGAACGATGACTTGCGCCCGACCGGTGCGGGCCCACCGTCGCACGAGTTGGCGGCTCTTTCGTTCGGCGGTTCGCGTCACCGCACACGTGTTGATCACCGCCACGTCGGGGACCTGCGAGTCGCTCACCGGCCGCAGGCCGTACGACTCGAGGGCCTCGCGGAGCTGCTGTGCCTCGTATTGGTTGACTTTGCAGCCAACGGCGGCTACCAAGTACGTCTCGGGCCTCATAGTCGTTAGCTTAGGCCCGGGCCCCGCTTAAGGCAAATGACCCCCCCGGGGTCGGGAGGCACCCATGGCAGGCGAGAAGATGGTTTGGGGCATCGACATTGGGCAGTGCGCCCTGAAGGCCCTCAAGCTACAGCTCGTCGGGGAGGAGATCGAGGCCGAGGCCTTCGACATCGTCGAGCACGCCAAGCCCCTCAACCCGAACGAACGGGGCGGCGAGGCCTTGACCGAGGCGCTCCAACAGGCGATCGAGGCTTTGATGAGCCGGAACGACATGCTCGGCGACTCGGTGGTCATCGGCGTGCCCGGCTACCAGGCCTTCACACGGTTCACCAAGCTCCCGCCCGTGGAGAAGAAGCAGCTGCCGGCGATCGTTCAGTTCGAGGCCGGCCAGCAGATTCCTTATGAGATCGATCAGGTCATCTGGGACTACCAGATCTTCAGCGACGAGGACAGCCCGGACGTCGAGGTCGGCATCTTCTGCATGCGGAACGAGCAGCTCGATCGCTACCTCACGCCGTTCATCGAAGCGGGGCTCCAGCCGATCCTCGTGCAACCCGCGCCGCTGGCGCTCTACAACTTCATCCAGTACGACGCGGCCGAACCCGGCAAGGCGACGGTCCTGCTCGACATCGGGGCCGAGAGCACCGACCTGATCGTCTCCGATCGGGGCAGCGTGTGGACGCGGGCCGTGCCGATCGGCGGAAACAACTTCACCGAGCGGCTCGTCGACGCCTTCCGGCTCGACTTCAGCAAGGCCGAGAGCCTCAAGCGGCAGGCGGCGACCAGTAAGTACGCGCGTCAGATCTTCCAGGCGATGCGGCCGGTCTATCAGGATCTCGTCTCGGAGATCCAGCGCTCGGTCGGGCGCTACACGCAGACCCACCGGGACGCGAAGCTCGATCGGGTCATCGGCATGGGCAACGGCTTCCGGCTGCCCGGGCTGCAGAAATTCCTGCAGCAGAACCTGCAGATGAAGGTGGAGCGCCTGTCGGCGTTCAACAACCTGCTGACGGGTCCGACGCTGAACGCCCCGACGCTGAACGAGCAGGTCTTGAGTCTGGGCGTCGCCTATGGCCTGGCGGTACAAGGGCTGGGTCGAGGGCACATCGAGAGCAACCTGCTGCCTCCGCAGATCGCCAAGCGGGCGATCTGGCGTCGCAAGCGTCCGATCTTCGGGGCAGTGGCGGCGTGCATGGTGCTGGCGTCGGTTGCGATCTGGGCGCGATACCTGTTGGACAGCAGCGCCCTGGCGCGGAACGCCCCGCAGGAGGAAGTGAGCGTGCCCTCGATGAATGAGCGGGCGATCCAGAGCTTCCTCCGGCAAGAGCCGGGCGACATGAAGCCTCGCGAGTACGTGGCCAAGGCCCTGGGAGCGGCAACCTCCCTCGCCAGCGACTGGCGCAATCTGCATCAAGAGGTGGAGCAGGCCCAGGCCGAGGTCGAGCCGGTCATGGACTTGATCGAGGACCAGCCCCTCTGGTCGAGGGTCCTCCGCGTGATTCACCAGGCGATGCCGACGCCGCCGGAACCGTTGGCGAAGGCGGCTTCGTTGAAGGCGTATTTGGCAGCGGTCAAGCAGATCCCGCGCGGCGACCGCCGACAGATCTTTGTGGAGACCATGGATACGACCTACGTGCCCAACGTCGAGGAGGAGCTTGCCCCCCTGATGGGCGAGGAGGAGGAGCCAGGCCGCGGCCGGGGTCGAGGTCGAGCGCCGGCGCGTGGCCGGGCCGCGCGAGGACGAGGTGGTCGAGGCGGCACGCCCAGCCGAGAGGGAAGCGGGTTCATCGTGAAGATCCAAGGTTGGACTCCGTACGCGGAGGCCACCATCATCGAAGATTACATGAATGCGTTGAGGAAGCTGGGAAACCCGACGGATCCGAACCGGGCCGAGGACCTCGGGTTCTATGTCGTCATGCCGCCGCAGGAGCGGCCCCGGCTTCGAAACCCGACGGCCGTCGTGGAAGGCCCGCCGAAGCGGCCCGTCGAAGCGGAGGAGGGCAAGGCCCCGGAACTGGGGGCCGACTTCGATCCGATCACGGGCGAGTGGGCCGCAAGGGATTGGCTGTTCCGGTTGACCTTCGGCGTGGCCTTGGGCGCGAGCCCGGAGGCGTCGGCGGAGCCTGAGGACGCACGGGGCGGGAGACGACGGTAGATTGGGACGGCGTGATGCACGCCGCGACGTGCAGGAACACTCGGTAGTCTCGGAGGATCCGCCATGGCGTTCCTCAAACGAAATGTGTTGATGCTCTTGTGCCTCGTGGTCTCCCTGGGATCGATCGGCGTGGCCTATATGGGCTGCAGTCAATTTCAGGACGTCGAGCAGAGCATGGAGCAGGCGGCGGACTTCGCGCTTCCCCGGACGAACCGCTCCTTTGACAATATCAAGCGGGTGCTTGAGCGCGCCAGTACAACGGAGAGCATTCGATTGATTCAGATGGTTCCCTTTTTGGCCACCACCGGCAATATCGCCCCGTTTATCGGCTTGTTCGGAACCGTATGGGGGATCATGAATTCTTTTCACAGCATTGCCTTTAAAAAAGGGGTGGCCAGTATTGCCGCTGTGGCCCCGGGTATTTCAGAGGCCCTGGTGGCCACTGCTGCCGGCCTTGCTGTAGCCATTCCCGCGGTTATTGCGTTTAATTATTTCAATCAGAAAATCCGGATTATTGAGTATGAACTGGAAAGCTTTTCCTCGGATTTTCTGAATATAGTGGAACGCGAACTTTCGGCATCCGGG
>CAZKCX010000630.1:3972-4363 GCA_964550865.1 uncultured Planctomycetales bacterium | reverse complement strand
CCGACGGCTCATTCGCATGATCGCGGACGTCGGCTACGACGGCTGCTTCGTCGACAACGTCCACCCGGACGACTGCTACTGCCGATATTGCAAAGCGGCGTTCCGCGCCTTCCTCCAGGAGAACCGTAGCCTCGGCTGGGTCCGCCGTCTCACCAGAGGCCTGCCGATCGAGACGCTTACCCTCGACGGCCCGGACACGCCCAAGGAGTTGATCCGACGGGCCCGCATGACGTGGACACGCGACCACCTGGCCATGCTCCGCCAGGTGGGGCGGCAGGTCCGAAAGGACTTCACGATCTTCGCCAATGGCAACTCGACGTCCCAGTGTCAACTCACCGGCGAAGGCTGCGATCGCTTGATGTTCGAGAGCACCTATTCGTCCGGGGTGATG
>CAZKCX010000630.1:0-3962 GCA_964550865.1 uncultured Planctomycetales bacterium | reverse complement strand
CCCGAGCGTTGGCGGGGGTCGACGAGTTGGCGATCGACGTCGGCGCGAAGCCCGTGACGGCCAAGCCCTGTACCTTCCGCAAGGATTTCGGTGACCCCGTGAATTGGGTCGAGATGGAGGCCCAGGTGTCCGTCCCCCGCAAAGGCCAAGTCGGTCGGCCCGTCGTGGTGCGGTTCCGCATTACCCAACTCGGCGCGAGCCAACGCGACAACGATTACGCCGAGGGGTTCTGCGTTCTGCTGCGTGACGCGGCGAGCGGCCGAGAGATCCGCGTCCCGCTGACGCCGGACATCGTGGTCGGAGGACCGGGACCGAAGGGCAAGGGCAAGCGGCCTCCCGTCACGCTCGAGGCGACATGGACGCCGGAAGAGCCTGGCCGATATGTCCCAATCCTCGGCTGCTCCTACAGCGACAGCAGCCACATCCGAGAGCATCCGCACCGCTCACCGCTGACGCCGAGCCGGCAGTGTCGGACCCACATCGGAACCCTCCTCTTCGCCCAGCACATGGCGGCCCGCCCGATCTTCCTGAACTACGAGAGCCGCAAAAAGGGACGGGAAGCCGTGGCCGAGCTCGGGCTGGCGGAGATGGCCGCATTCAGCGGTGGCGGCGGGTACGCGTCGTTGGGGTCTCCGCAGGCCAAATACAGGGCATTCTTCAAGGCGCATCCGCAGTTGTTCGAGGGTTGGCGACCGACGGCGCCCGCGGCCGTCGTCTTCGCACGCTGGGGCGGCAATCCGTTGCCCCATACCCGACCGTATCATCAACGAACGATTCACGACGCGCTCGCCGCGAGCCAACGCCCCTTCGTCCCCCTGCTGGATTTCACGCTGCCGGAGGATGCGCGGGGGCTGAAAGGCTTCAAGGTCGTCTACTTCGAGACGGGCGCCTGTGACCTGACGCCGGGACAGATCGAGACATTGAAAGAGTACGTCCGACGCGGCGGCCACCTCGTCGCGCACGGCAAGGGCGTCCGGGTCAACGGCGCGCCGTTCGTCGATGTCTTCCCGCCAAGCGGCGATCCGTCCACGACCAGCGAAAACGCGGGCCGCATCGCCCTGTGGGGTCCCGATCGTTCAATGGCCCTCACGCCGTCGGTCCTCCCCGCGGAGGGCATCGGCCGGAACCTCCGCGTCGCGACGTATCGGCAGAACGACCGCATGGCCGTCCATGTGGTGAACTACAACGTCTGCCTGCTGGACGAGGAGAGGAGCGTCATGGACGTGTCCGACGTCTCCCTTCGCGTACCGCTGCCGAGGGGTTGGCACGGTGCGCGTGTGACGCTCTACGCCCCCGATGCTGAGCCGCGGGCTTGTGAGTGCAAGGTTCGACAGGGCAGCCTCCGATTCGTTCTGCCGAAGATCCACATCTACAAGATCGCCGTGCTGGAGAAACGTTAAGGCGGGGGAAAGGGACGCAGCAACGCCGCCCGCGTGGAGTTTCGGCCTCAGAGGATGTGGTCCAAATGAGTTTGCGTGGAATGGGTGCCATCCGTCATGGGTGCCACTGCTCTGTGAGCAGTGCTCCCTGCAAGGTTCCCAAGGCATGCACTGCTGACACAGCAGTGGCACACGTCTTCGGGGCGGCCCCACAACCGTGCAAGCCCATGTAGTGCAGGATCAGCCCCGCCGTCGGCGAAGGGCGACCAACGCGCCGCCCAGGCCCAGCATCGCGAGCGAGGCCGGCTCGGGGATCACGAAGTTGAAGTGCACGTCGTCGAGCAGGACCGTGTTGTCCCCGGACAGCGGGGGGTCGTTGCTCAGGAACGTCAGCGTCATCGACTCACTGGTGGCGACAAAGGGATTGCTCGTCTGCTCGATCCACGTCGTGTTGTCCACGAGGTGCGAGCCGAAGACGACCTCGCCGTTGAGCAGCACGGTCAGGTTGTTGTCCCCACCGAAGTTGAGGCGCGTCTGCTCGAGCCAGCTCACCGAATACGTCACGCCGAGCTCGAACCCGCTGATCGTCTGGGACAGGGTGCTCCCCTGCATGAAGGCGATTTGATTGCCCTCCGGAGCGTAGACGTGCGGTACGGGTACCACTGGGTCGCCCAACTGCCAGGCGCTCAGGTTACGGCTGAGGCCGGTGCTGCCGCTGAACGTCCATCCGACGTTCGGCTGGCCGTTGGGGGTGTATTCAAAGCTGTTCGGCTCGAGGACATAGTCTTCGAACCCGCCGTTGGCGACGATGGGGACGGCCCGCGTGACCTGGACGTTGTCCCAGAGCACCGTGTTGTCGCCCGCCCCGCCGGCGTTGTCGCTCAAGACCAAGTCATGCGACGTGCTGGTGGCCACAAACGACTGACTGACCACACGTCGGTAGGCGTCCGTCCGCGCGATCTGGTGCGGCGCCACGACTGTCTGCCCGCCCAGCGAGGCCGCCGGGACGGCCACCGCGCCGGGTTCGCCGCGTTCGTTCTCGAAGTACTGCACGGTGTAGCTCTTGCCCGGCTCGAAGCCGCTGATCGTTTGGGAGATCCCCGCCCCGGCGCCCTGGCTGAATGCCACGCGACCGCCATCGGGGATCGGGAGCCCGTTGTTGAACGGACCCGTGGCGTCGTTGTTGCCGCTCCCTCCGAGGTTGTTCCACCCGGCGATCGGCCCGTACCCCGGCCACGGATTCAACGCACCATCTTCGAAACTGTGATTTGTCACATACGGCGCGGCGCCGGCCGATGCGACAAGACAAGAGAACAGCACCGCAGCCACGCCACACGAAAGGCCCGTGTTTTTCATGTTCTGTTACCTCTTCCCCGAAGTGCTTCCACCTCTCCCTGCCGGACAACGACACGGGGCAGGAAAACCACGTCCGCCTCGGCCTCCCAACCGAAACGAAACAGAATCTGTACAATCGTTATCGTACCGCCTAATCCGTAGGGGAATCAAGCGTTTTCTCTCCGCAAGAGCCCGGCGGCGTTTGCGAGCCGGGTGCTGAATCGGGGAGGGCTAATTCAAGGGCATTGCGGCGGAATCCATTACGAACGCGCGATCTCCGGCTCCAGATCGCATATCACTGGTAGGTTTTTCGCGTGCGCACCGGCATTTCCAAACCTTGTACGCCCGGGGCCATTGGCCGTAGACTATCTGGCTCATTCGACGCGCACGGTGCCGCGTCGCACTCGAGACTGCACTGCACCGCCGTGGAAGGGTCGGGATGGACCACTTCGACTACCGGGACGGAAAGCTCCATTGCGAGGACATCCCCGCCGATGCGCTCGCCGACCAGCTGGGCACGCCACTATACGTCTACAGTACGGCAACGTTCCTGGGGCACTACCAGCGAATGGCCGAGGCCTTCGGCCCGCTCGACCCCACCATCTGCTACTCCGTCAAGTGCTGCTCCAACCTCCACATCTGCAAGCTGCTGGCCCAGCAAGGCAGTGGCTTCGACGTCGTGAGCGGGGGCGAGCTATATCGCGCCCTACAAGCCGGGGCCGACCCGAGCAAGATCACCTTCGCCGGCGTCGGCAAGACCGATGCCGAGATCCACCAGGCGATCGATGCGGAGATCGGGCTGTTCGCCGTCGAGAGCGAGGCCGAGATGGCCAACGTCGCCGCGATCGCTCGACAGCGCCAGCGGCGGGTTCGGGCGGCCCTCCGCGTGAATCCGGACGTCGATCCGAGCACCCATCGGTACACGACGACGGGCAAGCGCGAGACGAAGTTCGGTGTCGACCTCGAGCGGGCCCGGAAGGCCTTCGCCGAGTTCGGTCGCCACGACCATCTCCGGCTCGAGGGGATCCACCTGCATATCGGCTCGCCGGTGAATTCGGTCGATCCGTACGTGGAGGCCATCCACAAGGCCCTGAAGCTCATCGACGAGCTCCGCGGCGACGGGTTTGAGATCACCCATCTGGACATCGGCGGCGGTTTCGGGGCGGACTACCACAAGGACCAGGCCCCCCTCGCCGCCGATTACGCCGACGCCATCGTGCCGCTCTTGAAGGGAAAGGGGCTACACGT
>CAZKCX010000629.1:0-4365 GCA_964550865.1 uncultured Planctomycetales bacterium | reverse complement strand
CATCGAGCTGGACACGTCGAGCACCATCTGGATGGCGATGCCCTCGGCGCTGATCCGCTCTTGCTCGTTGCCCTTCTGCGGCCGGGCGAGGCAAAGGAGCAGGATCACAATCGCCAGCCATCGGAGCCCCGGGATGACACGACGCACGCCCGACGCCCACGTCGCGCCATGCAAACGCAGGCCTTCCGTGGTCGAGAAGCGGATGCCCGAACGACCCGGCTGCCGGCGACGGCGCACGATCAACACGATCGCCAAGACGATCAGACCGACCAGCAGCGCCATGCCCCATTGCAGCCTCATGTCAGGAACACCTCCGCTTCCTCTTCCTCGGGCAGCGCGACCACCCGCTTGCCCGGCTCGGTGGTCTGCTCGATGAAGTCTCGCGCGGTGGCGAAGACCTGCTCGACCTCGTCGCTGCCCGGCTCATAGCGGGCGTACTTGACCAGGTCGCACGCCGCCAGGAAGCGCTCGAGCGATTCCTTGTGATCCGGCCGAAGCGCGTCGCTCGTTCGCAGGGCGTCGAGGAACTCCTCCGTGGTCATCTCCGGCGCCATCAGGCCGAACCGCAGCTCGATGTACTGCCTGAGGATGGCGTTGAGGCGGTAGTAGAACTCCTGCACCTGGCCCTGGCCGATCAGGTCCTCGTCGATCAACGCCTGCAAGCGATCCATCGCCCATTCGTGCGGAGAGACGGTAATCTCCTTCGGCCCACGGCCGCGGAGGCGGCGCGCCAGCAGAACGACAATGACAACCAGCACCCCCAGCCCCGCGAAGCCGCCGATGACCCACGCATACCAGCGGCTCGGCGGCTCGGGGATCTCGGCCGGCGGCTTGACGTCGCGGAACTGCGTCGGGTCGAACTCCCCCTCGAGCAAGGACGTCACCTCGAGCTCGAACCCCTCGGCCGTCAGGCCAGCGCGGACACCGGGCTGGCTGGTCGGGCTCGTGGTCGGCGGCGCGGTCCGCAGGGTCTCCTTGCGTCGGTCGACGAACTCGACGGTGATGGGCTTCACCTTGTACGTGCCGGACAGCTCGGCGTCGATCTCGTAGATCTGCTTCCAGCGTCGTTTGCCGCCTTCGATGGGCCGCCCCTCGACGTCGCGGAAGTCGCGGATGGTCAACTCGCCGAGCGACTCGCCGAACTCGGGCATCTCGACGTCGACGCCGTCCTCGGCCTCTGCCGTAATCGTCAGCGTGAAGCGTTCGGCGATGCTGGCGCGGCTCCGGTCGGTCTTCACGGTCAGCTTTACCGGCCCGCGAATCTCCGTCCGCGTGATGCCCGTATCGTTCGGCTCGGCCGACGTTGCCGCTTCGTCCTTCGCGCAGCCGGATCCGCAGGCGAGCAGGCCGCCCGCAAGGACGATCAGGATGTCTCGCCTCGCGCGGCGCACCTACTCCTCCTTCGGGTCGGGCTGTGTCGACGCCGGGCGCGTGGACGACGCCCGGGCGGCAAACGCCTCCGGATAGAACTTGACGTCGGCCTTCTCGAACAGCCCTTGGATGAACTGCTCGGTGACCTCTTGCGTGCGGGCGCGGCGCGTGTCCGCGCGGACGCGGTCGGCCGCCTCGTCGAGCGAGAGCTGCCGCGTCTCGGTCTTCTCGAGGACCTTGACGACATGCCATTGCCCGTCGCTTCCCTTGTAGGGGTCCTTCAGCACGACCGGCGGCTCTGCGTCGAAGATGGCCTTGTGCAGTGCTTCGTCCCGACCGATCCGGGGGATTTGCTTGGAGACCTCCTGGACGGGCCGGGCGATCGCCCCGCCCTCCCCCTTCGTGGCCGCATCGAGTGAGTGCTTCTTCGCGGCCTCCTCGAACGAGGTCCCCTTGCCAATCTCCTTGATCAACGCCGCGGCCTGCTCCTTGTCCTTGCAGGCGATGTGCGCGATTCGTGCCCGCCCCGGCTCGACGTACTGCTGTTTGTTGGCCTCGTAGTACCGCTTGTAGTCCTCCAGGGTAACCGTAGCCCGCTTGCCGACCTCGTCGGTGAGCAGCTTGTTGGCGAGCAGCATGTCGGACATCTCGGCCACGCGCCGACGGAAGTCGTCGGTCTTGTGGAGCTCGTCCTCGCGGGCCTTGCGGGCGAGCACCTTGACCGACACGAGCTCCTGCAGCTTCCGCATGCGGGCTTGCGGATCGGCGAACTGCTGCGCGATGCGCTTCCGGTAGGCGTCCTCTTGTTCCGGAGGCAGTCCGGGCATGGCCTTGAGGGCCAGGTCGATATCCTGCTTCAGCATGCGATCGAAGTCGGCCAGGGTGATCCGCTCGGCGCCGATCTGCGCAACGACCTGTTGGCCGGCAAGATCGGTAGGCTCGTCCTCTTGGAGGCTCGTTCGTTCGGCCAGGTCGCGATCGAGGTCCCCGTATTGACCGAGCTTGATGAAGCAATCGCGGGTGCGGACGTTGATCTCGTGCGTGAGCTTCTCGTCGGCGCCGCCCAACAAGGCCTCCGCCTGATAGAACGCCGCGATCGCGCGATCGTACTGCTCGGCCGACTGATGGAGCTTGCCGATGCGGTAGTGGATCGTTCCCGCCTCGGCGTCCGGCAGGGCGGCGGCCTGGAGGTATCCTTGCCACGTCTCGGCCGCGACGGCGGGCAGGTTGCGGTCCTCCAGCCGCATGGCCAGGCTCCTCAGCTCGTCGGCCGACAGATCCCCTTGCGCTTCTGGGGCTGCGGTTCGCGCGGCCGGCTCGCGAAGCAGCAGCGCGATCACCACCCCGAAGAGGATCAGCGTGCAGACCGCGAAGAACGTCGAGCGGCGGTCGAAGATCGCCCGCTTCGCTGCGGTTCGCTTGGGAAGCTCCAGGTTCGGTTTCGCGTCCAACTTCGGATCTCCTAGTACTGCATTTCAGAAGTATCGCGACTCTATGCCCGAGCCGCTTGTGGCGAGCGAAGTCGAGCCGCCGGATTCATCCGGCGCGGCTGCGCGGCATGAATGCCGCGGCTCGGGCACCGATCGTGGCGGATGCGGTCCTGTCCATAGTCGCACGACTTGTGAAACTCGGTACTAGCCGCGTGCCGAGACACTTGAACGGTGCCTCTTGGGAACACACCACCTGGGTGGCTCACCCGAGTTTCCTCTGACCGTTCAAGCATTGCTGCATTTCGCGTCGTTTTCACCTCGTGGCAGTTCGCCTACAGTCGTGCCTCTCTCGCCCGGAAGAATCGCGTCAGCGGCTCGACGAAGCTCTCGCCCGTCGAGACCTCGATCTCGTCGACGTCCATCGATCGAAACAGGCGTCGCCGCTCGTCGACCGTCTGCAACGCACGAGCTCGATAGCGCTTCCGGAACGCCTCGCTGCTCGTATCGACGATCACGGTCTGCCCCGTCTCCGCGTCGAACAGCTCGACGAAACGCACGTTGGGCAGGTCCTTCTCTCGCGGATCGCCGATCGTGATCGGGATCAGGTCGTGCCGACGCCGCGCCACGCGGAGCGGGTTCTCGTAGTCCTCGGCCTGGAAGTCGCTGACGAGGAAGACCACGCACCGCCGTGTGGTCACCCGATTCAGGTGCTCGACGGCGGCGGCGATGTCGGTGCCCGACCCGGCCGGCTCGTGATAGAGCAGCTCGCGGATCACGCGGAGCACATGCCGCGTGCCCTTCTTGGGCGGCACGAAGCGCTCGATGCGGTCGGTGAAGCAGATCAGGCCGACCTTGTCGTTGTTCTTGATCGCGCTGAAGGCGAGCGTCGCGCAGATCTCGGCGGCGAGCTCTCGCTTGAGCTGCCCGGCCGTCCCGAACAGGTGCGATCGGCTCATATCCACCAGCAGCATGACGGTCAACTCCCGCTCCTCACGGAAGAGCTTGACGAACGGCTCGCCGCTGCGGGCGGTCACGTTCCAATCGATCGTCCGGACGTCGTCGCCGATCTGGTATTGCCGGACCTCCTCGAACTCCATGCCCCGGCCCTTGAAGGCGGAGTGATACTGCCCGGCCAACACGTCGTTCACCATGTGCGACGTGCGGATTTGAATTTGGCGTATCTTCTTGAGCAGCTCTTTCGGGATCACAACTCACCTGACAAGTCCACAAGTCGAGACATCGACAAATCGACGAGTTTGCACGTCGACATCACTGGGTGGCCCATCGCTTCAGCGATGGGGGACACGAATTCCCTCGCGGAATCCTCCCATCTACGAGCGTCCAAGCCAAAGAGGCGTCAAGCCGCCTTACTATAACACAAATAAAAGACTTATCGCGAATAGCAAGGGCATTTCTGTAGCTATTTATGTAGCACGTATGTTCACATAAACCATTGTATTATGGCATCTTGACCTTACTACGTCAAGACAAAAGGGCCCTGTTAATCACTTAATACCAATACAGTAACCATCAATATGCGTATTTCACTCTGGCGCCGACCGGC
>CAZKCX010000628.1:0-4384 GCA_964550865.1 uncultured Planctomycetales bacterium | reverse complement strand
GAGCAAGTAACGCATCGTGTTGGCGATGTCGCTGACGGAGATGCCCATCTCGGAGGCCTTGTCCCGGTTGATCGCCACGTTGACCTGCGGCTTGTTCATCTTCAGGTCGGAGTTCACGCCGATGAACTCCGGCTGACTTCGCATCCAGCCCATCATCGCTTCCTGTTGGCGTGCGAGCTGGTCGATCTCCGGGTGCTGAAGCACGATTTGCAGCGGGGCGCCCCCGGGGCCGGTCGCGGCGATCTCCAGCACGTAGGCCCGTCCTCCGGGGATCTGACCGATCCGCTCCCGCATTTCCTGCATGATGTCTTCCTGGTGGCGCTCCCGTTGATCACGCGGGGTCAGGTGGACGAACGTCATCCCCTCGTTGACCTTCCCGATGCTGCCCCCGCGCGCCAGGCCGATAGCCAGAAACTGGTGGGTGACCTCCGGGGTCTCCCGGAGAACGGCTTCGATCTGCCGTGCGAAGCGATCTGTCTCTCGCAGCGTCGCCCCCTCCGGCGTCTCGAACGCGATCATGAAGGACGACCGATCCACCACGGGTACGAACTCGGTGGAGAGCTGGTTGAAACAGTAGATTCCCAACCCAAACGTGCCGAACGCGACGAGGACCACGATTATGCGGTGGCGGAAGGCGCGTTCCAGCAGCCAACCATACGCCCGCTCGATGGCCTGGAGCTGACGCTCGGACATCCGGAACAGGTAGCCGTGGCGCTCGGAAACGCGCAAGACGCGAGAGCACAGCATGGGCGTCAACGTCAACGCCGTGAAGGTCGAGGCGAACACCGTAATCGTGATGGTCAGGCCGAACTCGAAGAAGAACCGGCCGATCATCCCGCCGGTGAACGCCACCGGGATGAACACGGCCGCCAGCGAGAGCGTATTGGCAATCGACGGAAAGGCCACCTCCGTCGTGCCGGTTCGTGCCGCCGGGATCGACTCGGCCCCTCCCTCCATGTGGCGATAGCCGCTTTCCAATACGACGATGGCGTCGTCGACGACGATGCCGATCGCCAGAATCAGCCCCAGCATGGAGACGACGTTCAGGCTGAACCCGAAGGCGTACATCGCCGCCATCCCGGTCACAAGAGAGGTGGGAATCGCCAGCGAGGTGATGATCGTTCCCCGAACGCTCCGTAGGAATCCCATGACGACAAGCGTCACCAGACCCGTCGCCAGAAAGATGGTCATGACCAGGTCACGAATGTTCTCCTGCACATAGGTCGACTTGTCGACGGCGATCTGATACTCCAGGCCCGGAGGAAATCCCTCCGCGATGCGCGCGATCCGTTCGCGCACGGTGTTCGCAAGGGCCACGGTGTTCGCGTTGCTCTGTTTCACCACGCCGATCCCGACCGATATCTTCTCTCGGAACCGCGCGATCTGGCGGTCGTTCTCCACGCCCTCCACGGCCTCGCCCACATCGGCAATCCGTACGGGGGACCCGTTGCGGTACGTGATGATCAGGTCGTTGATCGGACCCGGGGAGGAAAACTGCCCCTCCGTCTTGATCAGGAACTCCCGATTCGTGCTCTCGATCCGGCCCGAGGGGATGTCCACGTTGTTTCGGCGGATCGTGGCGACCACGTCCTGAACCGTCAGGTGATGGGCCGCGAGCTTGGCGGGGTCCAAGCGAACGCGGGCCGCATAGCTCCGTTCGCCGCCGATGAGGATCTGACCCACGCCCCGGATGCTCTCCAATCGTTCCTTGACGGATTGGTCGGCGTACTCCGTGAGCCGCACCTCGTCCCACCGGTCGTCGCCGGTCAAGGCGATCCACATGATCGACTCGGCTTCCGGGTCCAGCTTCTGGACGATCGGCTCCTCGATGTCGTCGGGCAGATCGCGGCGTGCCCGGTCCACCCGGTCACGCACGTCCTGGGTCGCCACGTCGATATCACGCCATAGCTCGAACTCCGCGATGATCGTCGCGACCTGTTCGCGGGCCTCGGAGGTCAGTTCCTTCAGCCCCTCGATCGTGTTGATCTGCTCCTCGAGCGGCTCGATGATCTCCGTCTCGATGACCTCCGGCTCGGCTCCCTGGAGCACCACATTCACGCTGACGATGGGAAAGTCGACGTTCGGGAACTCGCGCACCGGCATCTGGAGATAGCCGTACAGACCGAAGATGGCGATCACGAGAAAGATCACCACCGTCATGACGGGCCTACGAATGCAGAAATTCCAGATCATGGGCGTGTATCCGCATCGGCCAGGGGCGGCCGCTTGGAGTCCGACGGATCCTTCGTCGTCCGGACGACCCGAACCGGCGTGCCGTCCGAGACGTTCATCTGGCCGGCCCGCACCACGCGTTCGCCGGCCTTCAGGCCTTCGCGGGCCTCGACCGTTCCCGTCTCGCGCAACCCGATGCGCACCTCCCGACGCTTCGCCGTCTCGTCCTCGACGACGAAGACGATGTAGCCCTGCCTCGTGGCCACAAGCGATTCCTCCGGAATCACGGGGCGCTTCTCGCGGACCTTGAGCGTGACCTCCGCCGTGCCGAATGCGCCTGGTTTCAGCAAGCCTTCGGGGTTCTTCACCTTTGCCTTCACGAGGAAGTCGCGGGTAACCTCGTCCACGTGAGGACTGACGAAGTAGACCTTCCCCTCGAACCGTCGATCGGGAAACGCCGACACGGCGACCGACACCGTCTGGCCGCCCTGCACGCGTCCCATGAATCGCTCAGGCAGGGTGAAGGCGATCTCCATCTGCGAGACGCGGTAGAGCGTGGCAAGGTGTTCGCCGACGTTGACGTAGTCCCCCACATCGACGCTCCGCTCCGATATCACCCCCTCGAACGGTGCGCGAATATGCGTGTCGTCCAACTGCTCCTTGGACAGCTCCACCTCCGCCTCGGCCCGTTCGACGTCGGCCGTGGCCGCGCGAAAATCGGCCTGGGCCTTGTCGAATTCGTCCTGCGTGGCCACGGAACGCTTCATGAGTTTCCGCAGGCGGTTGAACTGACGCTGCGCGTCCGCCAGGCGGGCCCGGGCGGCCTCCAGCGCCGCCTTTCTGGCCCGAAGGTGATGCTTGAGCTTCTCGTCGTCGATCGCGAACAGCACCTGGGCCTTCTTGACGCGACCGCCTTCCTCAAAGCCGATCTCCCGGATGATCCCGTTGACTTCCGGCTTGATCTCGACGGTCTCGGCGGCGCGCAGGGTTCCGATGCCTCGCACCGTTTCCCGCAACGTATCCAACCGGACCTCCGCAACCTCGACGGGGACACGCTCGTCCTTGGGCCCTCGGGGGCTTTCTGACGATTCCTTTCCACACCCCACCAGGACGAGCAGCACGCTTGTGAGCGATACCGCGGCGCTGATGTCATACGATCTGCGTATCATCTTGTGTCCCTGCCAGCGAGTGCCCGAGCCATGCCCTATCTCCCGGCGCCCTTACGTTCGCGATCGGTGAGGATACCCCGAAAGACCACGTCAAGGATGTCCTCTGCCTGCGCCTCGAAGGATTTGCGGCGTCCGGCAAACAGGTGGGTGAAGATCACACCATACAACAGGTCGCCGATCACGTCCGTGATCCTCTGAACCGGCATGTCCCGCACCCGACCGGCCGCAATCAGGCCCTGAAGCAGTTCCTTCCACGGGCCGATTCGTGCCTCGCGGTGCTCGAAGTACGTCGGCTTCTTGCGATCCTTGAATTCCGCCCGCTCCTGGATCAGCAACTCGATCAACGCGGGATTGGCGTCGAAGAAGGCCAGATACGCACGAACGGCCCGCTCGATCCTCTCCAGGGGATCACGCACCTCGGCCGTGCTGGTTTCCACCTGGTCTCCCAAGCGACGCATCCCCCGGTCCACGGCCGCCAGGAAGAGCTCTCGCTTGCTCGAGAAATAGCGGTAGATCGTCCCCTTGCCGACGCCAAGCTCATCTGCCACGAGCTGCACATCCGTGTTGGGCCACCCCCGCTCGGCGAAGATCGCCGTGGCCGCATCCAGGATCTCCTCCCGTCGCCGGGCCGTGAGCTGGCGATCCTCGGGACGACCACGTTGCCTGCGCGGTGCGGCTCGCTTCACGGCCGGCCTCCATTTTTCAGACGGACCAGTCCGTCCCATATTATACACCCGCAAGCGGGCGTCAAGGCGGGCGGCCGAACCGGCGATAGATCAATGCGCGGGGCTCGGCCAACCCAAACGCCGAGGGAAGCCACGCACAGGCGTCAAGCCCGTGCGGAACCGAATCGCACCAACGCTCCCGGCGCCCCAGGCTTCGTAACCCCTGACCAGCCTTGCAAGAACGCACGACTTCGCGCCAAATCAGGAGAGAAAGCAGCATGCGTTGCGAACCCACTGCTGCATTTCAGAGATATCGCGACTATGTGCCCGAGCCGCGGCATTCATGCCGCGCGGCCGCGCCGGATGAATCCGGCGGCT
>CAZKCX010000627.1:0-4385 GCA_964550865.1 uncultured Planctomycetales bacterium | reverse complement strand
TGTCGTACGTGTTGTGCTGGCTGTCCTCGATCAATCCGTCCTCGTTGCCGTCGTGGCCGATGGAGTACTCGAGCGCCTTCTTGATCCTAGGCCAGTTTCGTTTGAGGAAGCCGTCGTTGCGTGCCATCAGGTGTTCGCGATAGGCCTTGAGGATCGTCCCGCACTGGCCGTCGGCGGCATAGGCGCGATTGCTTCGAAAGCCGACGAGTCCCGTCCTTTCATCGAAGCCTTCGCCGAAGTCCTGCATCTCGCGGGCGCTTCGCTCCAAGGAGGGGAACAGCCGCGCCAGCGCATGCTGGTAGTTCCATACGTGCGTGCACGTGCCCGCACAGCACCCGACGCCCTCCCACGCCCAGAAGCGACCGTTCGCCCACCACTGGCAGGTCTCGGTGGCCAGGTTCGACACGGTCGAGTGCAACCGATCCAGCAGCCAGACGGGCAGCGTGCTGTCGTAGTACGTATCGCGCCAGAGCCGTGTGTGGTTCGTGAGACGGTCGTGGTTGTCGAGCACATAATGCACGACGGCCTTGGCGTTCGGGAATCGCGTGGCGTACGACCGTCCATGCTCGCGGTTCGGGAAGTGCCACGCCACGACGGCCGTCCATGTCTTCTTCGCTCCGGGCGTGAGCGTTGTGGGCGCGGTGCTCAGGAGCGTCGACTTGCTCTCGGCCACCGGATAGGGCTTGGCTTTCTCGGTCACCGTCTCCAGTGCGACCGGCTTGTGGCTCCGGACGATGGTGCGGTCCTTCGGGTCGATCGGCAGCGTTTCGCCGAATCCCAGCGCCATCGTGCCGAAATCGTGGAGCGTATCGATCGGGCCGTGCGGTCCTTCGCGCCGCGTGTCGGAGAGCTCGATCTGGTCGATGTTGATGTGACCCCACGGGCCGGAGTTCTTGTCGACGATCTGGATGACGGCCTTCTTACCCTGAAGCTCGTCGACCTTCCACGAGCCCCATTCGAGCTTCTCGTTGCTCTTGCCGGTGGCGGTCTTGACGACCTTACCGTCGACCAGGAGGTTGATGCACGTCTCGCGGGGGTGGTTGCCGCCGCCGATGAGGAAGTTCATGTACGTGCGGTTGATCTCGAAGCGGGGCGAGGTGAGCGTGCCCTGTGAGCCGTCGCCCTTGAGGAAGGTGTTGACCAGCCCCTTGCCGATGAAGCCCGTCACGCGCTGTTGGCCTTCGAGCGTACCGGAGGCCGGTCCTTTGCCGAACGCTTGGCCCGTCGTCTTCCAATCGCCATAGGTTGCGCCTTCGAAGTCGGCCAGGACGATCGGCTCGCGCTGCTTCGCGGCGTCGGGTGGCTTGGGCATCTCTTGCGCGCTGTGGACGACGAGCGTGCGTCCCTTCCCGAGAAGGCATCGGCTTTGGCGGAGTCCGCGGACGTCGTTCTTCGTGTGGAAGCACACCTCGTTCTCGAGCCACCCGTTCAGCCGGATGCGAACCGGATTCTTCGACGTGTTCTCGGCCGTGATGTGGAAGATCGTCGCGGGCAGCGCGGAGTCCTTCGCGTTCATGGGGATGAACGGGCTGAAGGCCTCCATCTCGATCCGAACGGGCACGCCCTTGTCGGCGTAGCGAACGATGCCGATGGGGTACTGTCCGATGAAGCCGACGTCGGCGAAGCCCTGTCCGTCGAGTCGGCGGGTCTGTGTCAGCCCGTGGCCCTCCACCGTGATCGCGAAACCCTGATCCACCGGCGAGGGCGGGATCTTGCGGTAGTAGTTGTCCGCGCCGTAGCCGGTGTTGACGTGCTTGTTGAAGATCATCCAGTAGGCCAAACGTCCGTCGCCCATCAGGTAGACCTGGCCTGCCGCGATGCCTCCGATGGGCATGCCGATGTTCGCCAGCTCGTCGCCGGCGTAGACGCGCGTCTCGCCCTTGGCAAAGAGGGCCTGGACCCACGCGGAGTCGAGCTGCTTGTCGGCCGGGACGAAGTGATCCTCCCGTGCGCCGATCGTATCGCCCCGTGCGGGCAGGACGAGCGCGAGGGTCGTCGCGAGGACGGCCAGCAGACAACGCGTGAATCTGGATGGGGCAAACGCATACGCCCGGTTCGACTGAGGCATGGTAACGGCTCCTGGCTGGACGTGACTTCGATTTCGATCGGCGGACGAGGGGTATCTTCGCCCGCCTGCGCGAGCGCCGCTTCGTTGGTGGCGGTCGCGCGATGAGTGTATTCCCGGGACGTTTCGGTGTCGAGCCGTGTGCCGCTGCCCTATTCAACAGTGAGCCCTGTGCCACTGCTCTATTGAGCAGTGCGGATTGATGCACTTCACAGTGGGGTGGCCCATCGCTTCCTTGTTCCGAGCGAAATCGAGGGAGCGATAGGGGACGCGAATTCGCGTGCGAAAGCGGCGTTCGATTGCGGTCCAAGCGAAAGCGGCGTCGAGACGCTGCACTCCATAGTGGATCGCAGCCAACGCGCCTATGTGTAGCGCAGCCGACGCGGCGATGTGGATGCGGCGACCAAGGCCTTCGTAGCCTTGGCGAAGAAGGCCCGTCGCCGCTCTAGTACCGTATTCCACAAGTGGTACGACTATGGCAGTGTTGACGCGTGCCACGTTTGCTGCTCGAGCCGCGGCATTCATGCCGCGCGGCCGCGCCGGATGAATCCGGCGGCTCGACGTAGTTTGCCACGAGCGGCTCGGGCATTTGGTCGCGATACTTCTGAAACGCAGTACTAGCTCGAAAACGAAGCAAGACCAGACAAGACGGAAGGACATCCCGGGCGTGTTGTGCCACGGGGCCAAGGAGCGCACCCGTCTTCGCTCATGCCGTCTCGGCGGCCAGCGCCTTCTTCAGCTCGACGAGGCTCCGGAAGACGTCGCGCGCGACGGAATCCTCAAGTGATCCCGCCCCGCAGCTCGGCGTCAGCATGCTCTGCCGGGTAAGCTGCTCGCGGTCGATCCCCTTGGCGACGAGGGCATCCGAACCGGTATGCCACAACTCCAAGAGCTTCTCGACGGGCGCCTGCCCGGCGTCCTCGCCGGTCGAGACGAGCCCCCACGCGAGCACGCCGCCCCGATCGAGAAAACGCTTCAGGGCATCCGGGTACAGCGCCAGCGCCGAGGTGAACTGGTACGCATCGAAGTTGAGGATGTCGATCTCGCAATCGAGGAACATGCCCCAGTCCGTGTTGCCGCAACAGTGCAGCCCGACGAGCATGTGTTCGGCGCGGAGCGGCTTGGAGACCTCGTTGACGGCGCGGGCCACGTCGGCTTCCGTGATCGAGAGGTACGCCGACGTCCCGAACGCGGCCATGGCCGGCTCGTCCAGGAACATAATGATCGTCTCACAGTGAGGTCGTAATCGCTCCGCCTGCCACCGCGCCTTCATCTCAAGCAGCTTGACGACGCAATCGAAGATGTCCGCATCGTAGTAGACCGCGCGCTGCTCGTGGTCGTTCAGCCCGAGGCCCATCGTGATTGGGCTGGTGATGTGGCCCTTCAGGTATGGATAGGTCTTGCCGCCCTCCTCGAGCGCCTGCACAAAGCGATGCCAACCGGCGGCATGATCGTGCGACAGCGCGCCCAGCTCGACGTCGCCTTCGAGATAGCGCTCGTAGAAGGCCGCCAGCTCCTCCGCCCGGGCGTCAGGATCGCTGAAGTCCAGCCAGATCCTCTTATC
The DNA here is from genome assembly GCA_964550865.1 of uncultured Planctomycetales bacterium. Taxonomy (GTDB): domain Bacteria; phylum Planctomycetota; class Phycisphaerae; order UBA1845; family JAFGLZ01; genus JAFGLZ01. The sequence goes on along the minus strand of CAZKCX010000627.1, from coordinate 756 downwards.
CTCGTCCGAGATCCGCAGGCAGGGCAGATTCTCGGCGTATTGCGGGACCATCAGCTCGCGAAAGCTTCGCTTGGGGAGCTGCGGCCAGAAGGGAATGTCCAGGCCGTCTCCGAGGGCGAAGCGGACGGCCTCGTCGGGATCGGTGATCGGCAGGCTGCCGATGCCGGTGGTGATGAAGGGATGATCGAATGCCATTGGTCTCTCTCCGGGAGTCGTTTCATTGACGCAACCTTGAGCCTACGCGCGATGCCGACGACCTGCAAGCGCGGCCTCGCCATCATCCCCTCGCACGTTGAGCGGGTCGGAGCCTGCGATTAGAATGCCGGGCGTCGCCGGGGCACCGAGAGCGAAGGAGTGCGAGCTATGGCGAGACCCTATGCGCTGGGGTTCGTCGGCGCGGGCAATATGGCCGAAGGCATCGTCGGCGGCGTCCTCTCCGCCGGTGTGTGCGAGGCCGATGCCGTCATCGTGGCGGACCTTGCGGAGGAGCGTCGTACGCTCTTCACCGAGCGCTTCGGCGTGGATGCGATCGAGGACGCACGGAAGGTCGTCGCTTCCGCCGATACCGTCGTGGTGGCAGTCAAGCCGCAGGTCTTCGCGGATCTTGCGACCGACCTCGCGGCCGCGCTGCGGTCCGATCAGCTGGTGGTCAGCATCATGGCCGGCTGGTCGACGTCTGCGGTGGCCGATGCCCTGGGCGACGGGTCGATTCGGGTCGTCCGCGCCATGCCGAACCTGCCGATTCGCGTCGGTGCG
>CAZKCX010000626.1:0-4389 GCA_964550865.1 uncultured Planctomycetales bacterium | reverse complement strand
AAATCCAGCTTGTTGGAAAACTTGGGGGGATCCAACAACGGCCCGGCCAACTCATAGAGCGCCAGACCGGGCTTGGCGAACTTTTCGTGGTACAGCTCGATCAGGCTGTCGTACTGGACGTAGAAGTTGTCGACCCATTGCTGTTCGTGGCAATTCAGGCAGACGTCCTTCATGTTGCCACGCCGGGTCTTCCAGTCGATGTTCGCGCCGGCGAGGCCCATCTTCTTGTCGCTCACCTCCGGCCGGATGGAGACGGCCGGGCGGTTGTTCCAGCTGATCCGCATGCCCACGTCGTGGGTAACGCTTTGCGCACTGGTCGCACTCATGTGGCAGGTCGCGCAGGTCGGGGCCTGGCTGTAGTCCTCTCCGACCACCCACTTGGGCGAGTCCATGTTGAGCTTGTCCTTGTGGGCGCGGAAGGCCACGCCGTGCTTGGATTCGTAGTAGATCTCCTTCTGCGGATGGTCGGGCCCCATGTGACACTTGCCGCAGTTGTCGGGATTGCGGGCCTGCTTGGCCGAGAAGGCGTGTCGGCTGTGGCAGGCCGAGCACGAGCCCTCGGAGCCGTCGGGGTTGATCCGCCCGATTCCGGTGTTCGGCCACGTCGCGGGGTCCAGCTTGCCGCCGGGCAAAACCTTGATCTCGGAGCCGTGGCACTGCCAGCACCCGCTGACGGCCGCCGCGCTGTTCCCCTCGGGGAACGCCGGCGTGATCATGCCGCGGTTGCCCTCCACGACCTCGGCAAGGATGTTGTCGAGCGAGCCGAGGATCCGCCCGCCCTTGGAGTGGTGCGAGGTGCCGAACTGCTGGGCCTCTTTGGCGTGGCACCGCGCGCAGTCCTTCGGCGAGACGATCGTGGCGATGTACTCGCCTTCGTGCTTGAAGGCGTCGGAATCGCCGGCCGCCGCCGCGTGGCATTCATAGCAGCCGATGTTCGCCCGATAGTGCTTGCTCGAGCCCCATTGCTGGTAGATGGCGGGGTTTTCCTTCTTGTGGCAATCGATGCATGCCTTGCTCTTGGCGGACATCTCGGTCAGTCCCCAAGTCTGCGCCCACCCCGTGAACAGAAAGCCCGAGAGCAGGGCAATACCGGCGGCCGACAGGATGGCGAAACGATTCATCAGCGTGGACTCCTTCCTCAATGCGCGACGGAGGTTGCCGGCGTCGATGGTTCTCCCTGGCGCGCGTAGCGCTTCTCGTAGGTCAACTCACCGGCCAAGACCGGAACGGATATCCTCACGAAGATGGTGTAGAGCAGCAGGCCGAAGGCCCAGATGCCCAGACAGACCAGGATCTCATAGACGGTGGGCGTATATTCGACGATCTCCCCCAGGGGTGTGGGGATAAACGCCGGTACGATCAGGCCCATGCCCTTTTCAATCCAGATGCCGACGATGGCCAGCACGCAGGCCACGTTCAGCCAACGCAGACTCCGTGAGGCCGGCAAGAGCAACAGGAAGATTGCGATGAGGTCGAAGACGATGGCCGTCCAGATCCACGGCACGAGCGCGTCGCGCCCGTGGAGCCCGAAGTACAGGTACGTCGCCGAGGCCACGTGGGCCGAGTCGGTGTAGAACTCGGTGAACAGCTCGCAGATCAGCAGGAAGATGTTGATGAGCATGGCGACCTGCACGATACGACGCAGGGTGAGCAGGGCGTCGTCCGTAACGCGATGCGCGGTGTAGCGGCGGACAACTTGCAGCGTCAGGATGATGAACGCGGGACCGGCGGCGAACGCGCTGGCCAGGAACCGCGGGGCGATGATGGCGGAGTTCCAGAACGGCCGACCGCCCAGGCCGACGTAGAGGAACGCCGTCACCGTGTGGATGCTGACGGCCCAGACGATCGCCACGAAAACGAACGGGATGTAGAAGGCCTTGGACGGGGTGCGCCCGCAGTAGGCCGAGTAGATCAGGTATCCGCAGATGTGCAAGTTCAAGAGCAGATACCCCATCAGTGCGATGACGTCCCAGGTGAGCATCGAGATCGGGAAGTTGAACCGCAGGAAGAGGTGGTGGAACTTGTCGGGCCTTCCCAGGTCGACGGTGACGAACAGAAGGCACATGATGATGACGGCCACGGCCAGCAGCTCCCCGAAGATGACCACGTCGTGCAGATGCATGTTGCGGTAGATGTAGACGGGGATCACGAGCATGGCCGCCGCGGCCGCGAGCCCGACGAGGTACGTGAAGTTGGCGATGTACAGGCCCCACGAGACCTGGTCGGTCATTCCCGTGGTGACCAGGCCGTGCACGAGCTGGTAGCAGTAAGCGTACAAGCCCACCAGGGCGATCAGCGTGAGCACAAGCATCCACGTGTGGTAGCGCCAGCCGCCCACGAAGCTGATGCGGACGCACTCCCAGAGGAACGTGAGATATCGTCTCACGCGGCACCCCCCGGACCGGCTTCCGTCTCGGAGGGCCGCACGCGCGGTTTGCGTTTCGAGGATGGCGTCTTCGGGAGTTCGACGGGCGCGACGGGCTCGTGGTACCGGCTGCCGCGCTCGTCGAAGTAGTAGAAGAATCGCGGCAGCGTGCCGACGGCCTCCTTGAAGACGAACACGCGTTTGTGCTTGAGGATGTAGGCAACCTCGCTGTCGGGGTCGAGGACGTTGCCGAACTTCCGCGAGCCGGTCGGGCAGACCTCAACGCAGGCCGGCATCCGGCCTCGCCGCGTGCGGTGCAGGCAGTAGGTGCACTTCTCCATCACGCCCTTCGTGCGCGGGCGGTTCGAGAGGTAGGCCATATCCGGATTCAGCTCGCCCTCGGGGATGGTGGGCTCGGCGAAGTTGAAGCGACGGGCCCAGTACGGACAGGCCGCCTCGCAGTACCGGCATCCGATGCACCAGTCGTAGTCGATGACCGTGATCCCGTCGGGCTCCTGCCAGGTGGCCTCGACGGGGCAGACCTTCACGCAGGGCGGCTTGGCGCACTGGTGGCACTGGACGGGCATGTAGTAGCTGTCGTGCTCGGGCACGATGGGCGGATCGTAGTGGTGGTCCGAGGTCTCGACGTCGATGCTTCCCTTCTGCATCTCGAGCACGCGGATGTACTGGATCTCCGGCGCGCGGGAGGTGTTGTTTTCCTTGACGCAGGCGTAGACACACCGCCGACAGCCGATGCAGCGGCTGATGTTGAGGGCGTAGACGTACTCGACGCCGTCCATGGGCGGGGGGTCCTGGATCGTCGTCTGTACATGGTGGCGCTTCTCGACCTCTCGGGCGATGCGCTCGAGGGCGGCCTGCTTCTCCTCGGGCGTCATCTCCTTGTAGTGTCGCTGCAGGAGTTCCGCCATCGACGGGATGTCGCGTCTGTTCAGATCCTTCAGCGGGGAAAGCGCGCCTGCGGTCGCGGAGATACCCGCCGCAGCCGCCGCTCCCTTGAGGAAGAAGCCGCGACGCGTGAACCCGGGGGCGTCCTGGGTTTCCTCGGGGTTCGCAGCGGCATGGCTTTCGTCGCCCGTCGGGGGCATCTTCACTTCTCCTTCGCTCCGCGGTCCTCCCCCGCGCTGTGTTGCGGAGTTCCCGCGGGGATGGCAGGGGCTTCGTGCGCCTCGCGATGGACCTGCAGTGGATCGGCCGGGCCGCCGTGTTCCGTCGGGTAATCCTGTTCGCCCATACGCAACGTGTTTGGCGGGGGCGCCGGCTTCATCGGCGGGAACGGTGGCTGATGTGGATCATGGCATTGAATACACTTCAGGCGAATCCTGGGCCCCTTCGAGGTATCGAAGTAGCCGTCGGTCCGCCCGTGCGAGCCGTGCGTCCAGTCGCGGTAGACGGGTCCGTGGCACTTGGCGCAGAGGAACTGCGGCTTGTCATAGGGGATCTCGCGGCCCCAATCGTCGACGAAGGCATCCCGGTTCGTCAGGTGATGGCAGTTGAAGCACCGCGTGTTGATTCCGTGCTTCAGCGTGACGTCCCGATGCATCGTCAGCGAGCGCGTCGTCTCCGGCGGCGAGGCGAAGAGGTCGTGGCACTCGGTGCACCGGTAGGTGTAGCCCGCAACCTGGATCTCGGGTCGGAGGGCTGGCCGGCGAATCGGGGTCGTGTTCGTTGCCCAAGCGGGGATGTCGGTCGGCGGCGGGACGGGGCTTTCGAACCGCCAGGGATCCGCCCAGAGCGCTACGCCCGTCAAGACGAACACGCCGGGAAGCAGGACTCGCAGCGTGTTCCTGGCCCGTGACGCAGTTTGGGATGATGGAACCTTGGCCGACACTCAGGACTCCTGCCGTGAGCGTGAGTCTAGACCATGGACGCCCTTTCCGCGACCAGATTCCGGCAGGACTCCATCGTCTGGCCGTCGGTTTTGCGTTCTTGGTCCTCGAACTGCTCGACAAGGTTGTCTTGTTCCGGAGGTCGTCCCAGTCGCAGTCTACCCACAGGCCCTCGAG
>CAZKCX010000625.1:0-4396 GCA_964550865.1 uncultured Planctomycetales bacterium | reverse complement strand
GAGCGCGGAATCGCCGAGCTCAAGACGGTGGCGCTCGAAAGGCTCGATGGCCGGAGGGAGCAGACCCGGGATGCGGAAAGCGCCGCGGGTCGCTACACCACGCTGCATCAGGAGGTGCTCGACCGAGCCGCGAGCCTGAGGGACGAGCTTCACAAGACAAGCAATGCGGAGCTGCAGCGCTTCCAACGGTTTCAGTTTGGGCTGATGGGCGGCTTCCTCGGGGTTTCCGTCTTGGCGTTCCTCGCCTTCACGAGACACATCAGGCAATTCGCGCGAGATATGAGTGAGCGCAAACAGGCCGACGCCGCCCTTCGGGTCAGTGAGCAGCGCTTCCGCGATATCGCTGAAGCGGCCGGCGAGTACGTCTGGGAAGTGGACGCCGAGTGGAACCACACCTTCATCACGGAGCGGTGCACGACCGTGTTGGGTCGTGAGCCGAAGGCCTTGCTGGGCCAGACGATGCTCACCATCATGCATCCGGATGAGGCCGTTCGCCTCCGACCAGTGCTGGACGAGGTCTGGGCGCAGGGACGGACGTTCCGCGACATCGATTGTCGCTGCAGGGGCGCGGAGGGAGAGGAACGCTGGGTGAGGCTCAGCGGCATGCCGGTTCGCGACGGCCGGGGGAAGGTGATCGGCTATCGCGGGACAGGCCTGGACATCACCGGACAGCACGATGCCCAGCGGAGGCTGCTGCAGTCCGAGGAGAAGTACCGCGGTCTGTTCGAGTCCACGGCCGACGCGATGATGGTGTTGACCGAGGAGGAGTTCATCGACTGCAACGCCGCCACGGTCGAGATGTTCGGTTGTGCCTCCGCGACGGAGTTCCTCGGAAGGCATCCGAGCGAGTACTCGCCCCCGAAACAGAAGGACGGCGCCGATTCCCATGAGGCCGCGCAAGGGCGGATTCGGCAGGCGGTGGAACGCGGTGCGCACCGCTTCGAGTGGTTGCACCACCGCAAAGACGGCACGCCGTTCGAGGCGGAGGTCGTGTTGAATGCCACGGAGTGGGAGGGGCGCCGAGTCCTGTACGCCGTGGTGCGCGACATCACGGAACGAAAGCGGACCGAGCAGGAGCTTCGCGAAAAGACCCTGCTGCTGGAGGCGAAGAAGACAGAGATCGAGGCACAATGGGGCCAGCTCAAGGCGCAACAAGGAGAGTTGATCCGCGCCAACGAGAGGCTCGCGGCGGCTAAGGTCGCCGCGGAGGCCGCCAATCGCGCAAAGAGTGAATTCCTGGCGAATATGAGTCATGAGATTCGCACACCCATGACGGCAATCCTTGGCTTCGCGGATGTGCTGACCGACGCGGACCTCAGCGAAGAGGAGCGGCGCACCGCGCTCGGGACGATCCGTCAGAACGGCAAGCACCTCTTGGACATCATCAATGACATCCTTGACCTGTCCAAGATCGAATCGGGACGGTTGGACGCGAAGGCGGAGCCGTGCTGTCCCAGAGGCCTCGTAGAGGAGCTTGTCGCGGCGATGGAGGTCCGCGCCGAGGAGAAGGGTTTGTCTTTGCGTCACGAAGTCCAGGGCTCCGTCCCCGAGCTCATTCAAAGCGATCCGGTGCGTCTACGTCAGATCCTCCTGAACCTGCTGGGAAACGCCATCAAGTTCACGGAGGAGGGCGAGGTGACTGTCACGTGCGGATTCCTTCGGGGCTCCGCGGTGTTGAACGTGCCACAGGTCGAACCGCGAATCCAGTTCCGCGTGGCCGATACCGGGATTGGCATCCCCCGCGATCAGCTCGACAACCTCTTTCAGCCCTTCCATCAGGGGGATTCGTCCTTGACCCGGCGGTTCGGCGGTACGGGTTTGGGTCTGACGATCAGCCGCCGACTCGCGCAGGTCCTGGGAGGGGACATCGAGGTCGAGAGCGAAGTCGGGCGCGGAAGTGTCTTTACGCTGACCATCACCGCGGAGCCGGTGACCGTCAACGCGTTGGAGTAGATGCCTACGCCGCCGCGCCAGGCACACCAAGGCCCGCACCGGCAACGGCCGGAGGTCATTGTCCGCTGGCCCGCGGAGCACGCCGAAGAGGGCGACCGTTTCGGGTTGCCGCAACGTCAGCGGCTCAGCGCCGTGAGCAGTTCCCGCCGGGTTGCCCGAAACGCCTTCACATCCGTGTTGTACTGGTCGAAGTCCAGGACGTGGTTGCCCGCGAGACGCATGGCCGCCTCCGGATCGCGCTCGGCCAGCTGCGACAGCAGCTCGTGGTCGACGATGCCGTCCCGCATGGCCTCGTGGCGGATCGAATCCAGCGGGCCGTCCTTGCCGGGATACACGATGCAGATATCCCCCGCGGGCAGGTAGTCGGGATGACTGTGCTTTCGCGTCGGGTTCTTAAAGGGATCGGACGGCCACGCCTTGTTGTAGCCCCAATGCAGGTAGCCCGTGGCGCCGTACTTGAAGTTGATCCAGTGGAGCAACCGTGTGGTGAGGAGCCGCTGCTCGATGAAGCGATTGGCGTACGGCGCCTGCGGGAACACACACGTGTAGAACCAGACCTCGTCCCCCTCCTGCTGGTATTCCAGGAATCGCTCGTAATCAACGTGGAGGATGTTGAGCTGCGGGACCCAGATGTCCAGGGCGTCGCCGAGGCGGCTCATGAGGCAGGCGTCGACGGTCTTCAGCTCGGGTGCGTGCTTGCGGACGAGACGGGCCATCTCGCGATACGATTTGGCGTTGAGGGGGATCGGCTCGTCGCCAAGGTGCTGCATGTAGCGGTCTAGCCAGCCGTTGGCGCGAAGATGCTCCACGAGCGCGGGTAGAAACCGGCCGTAGAACCGGTCCGCCTCCTTGCTGGTCGGGTCGGCGCTGCCCTGTTTGACCTTGCCGTCTTCAACCCACCGAATGCGAACGACGAACGGGCCCGTGAAGCCGCCCCGACGTCCGGCCATGTGGCCTCCCTCGATGCGGCCGATGACGCCCTCTTCCGTGAAGATCTCTACCCAGCGGTCGAATTCCGAGAAGTCCATCTGGAGGTTGCCGTCGGGGCCGACGGAGAACTCCGTCAAACCCATCGGGGAGATCTTGATGACGTTCTGGCGATGATCGGCCATGTTGCGGGCGTAGCGCCGCATCAGCTCGTAGTACTCGGGCGTGCCACCTTTCGGGTGAATCTCCATGCCCGCCGACGTCATGGCGAACCAGTTGGTCACCCAAAGACGCGTTCGCTTCACCGTGGCCGGGTAGACCTTGATGGCCAACGCCTGGGTGGCGGTGACCTCCTTCCCGTCGACCTTCGCGCTGAGCGCCAGCGTGCCGCGATAGGTTCCGGGTTTGGCGTCTTCGGGGATCTTGACGGTGATCCACACCGGCTGGGCCTGACCCGCGTCGACGTCGATCGTTTCGCACTCGAGGAGCGGGTCCGGATAGTCGGCCGGTGGCTTGGGCAGGCCGTTGTTCGGGCGGAGCTGCATGGGGCGGTCGACGAGGACGTAGCCGACGAAGCGCGGCGGACGCGGTGTGAGTGTGGTGGCGCCGCCCTCGAGCACGAACGGACGCACCTTCGCGCGAAGCGCGGCCATCGGCCTGTCCGAGCGGACGACGACCTGGAGGCTGGCATGCTCGCCTCGGGCGACCTCGGCGAGGGCCTCGGCCGATTCGGCAGGCGTTGCGTCACGGAATACCTTGCGCATCGCGTCGACGGGCCAGACCTGCAGCTCCGTCGCCACCGTCGTTTCCGCGCATGCGAGGCAGCACGCCGCCGCGATCGTGGTGGAAAGGCATCGTTGCACACGTCTCATCGATACGTCCTCCGGTTTTTGGGTTCGTGCGGGAGATCATCCCGGGGAATCGGTTTTCGAGCAATGACCAGGTATCCGCTGTGGAACGAACACATGGTGCGCTATAGAGCGGCAAGTGGGAAGGCCCTGCGTGTCGAAGCTTGTCGGATGATGTATGACCTAGCACGCCCCTGTGGCACGGGCGTTCCCGTAGCATGGGCATGCTTGTCACGGCGTAGCATAGCGAAGCCGGATTGCCCGTGAGTTCCCGTAGCATGGGCATCTTGCCCATGAGTTGCACGTAGTAGCGCCAGCGTGCGCGTGTTCAGGGACATAGGATTCCGAGCCGGGCTGTCCTCAGCCCGGTCGGGCCCGGCTGGGGACAGCCGGGCTCTGAATGATCTGCGGCGAAGCTTCGGATCGTGGAAGACGAAGCGTTGCAGCGGCGCACGCTCGGCTTGGGCTGAGAGAAGCCCGTTGGAAACGGGGTCCGGTTGTACTGCAGACGCCCATGTAGCACGGGCATCTTGCCCGTGCGTGAGTCTCCGCAGCATAGGCATCTTGCCCATGAGTTGCACGTAGTAGCGCCAGCGTGCGCGTGTTCGGGGAGATAGGATTCCGAGCCGGGCTGTCCTCAGCCCGGTCGGGCCCGGCTGGGGACAGCC
>CAZKCX010000624.1:0-4400 GCA_964550865.1 uncultured Planctomycetales bacterium | reverse complement strand
GTGGCCACCCCGCCCAGGATATTGTTGAAGTGGTGTGACACGCCACCGGCCAGGCCCCCGAGCGAGGCCATCTTGCGCGCTTCCTGCAGCCGCTGATCGAGATCCACCCGGCGCGTGATGTCGCGGATGCAGGCCGAAGCGCCGAGGCAGCGGCCGTCGTTGGAGAAGATGGGCGAAACCGTGATGCCGAGATGCTTCGGCGCGGGCTGGCGATAGGCGTGGACGATCTCGAACTCGCTGACGACGTGGTCGCGCAGCGCACGCAGAAACATCTGCTCGGCCAGGTCGCGCCGGTTCTTGGGCATGACCCGGACCAGCGGCTGGCCCAAGACGCGATCGGCCGCCACGCCGAACATCTCTTCCGCCGCGGCATTCCAGAGACGAATGAGCATCTCCTCGTCGGTGGCGACGATGGCGATGCCCGCACTCTGGCAGAGCTGCTCGTAGAACTCTCGCTTACCGATGTTGTCTTCTTGTGGTGTGCCGCCCAAGGTTGATCCCCGTTCTCCGCGGACGTCGATCCCAAGCTCGTCACGGGCTCGACGGCGGCTGGTGTACGCCCTGGCGGATGATCCGCGGCGTCAGGAAGAAGATCGATTCGTAACGCTTCCCATCCACTTCCCGGGTCAAGAGGGCGCGGCCGACCACGGAGGTCAGCTCCGTCTCCTTGCTGGGCCCGATGGCGAGAAATCGCCCCTCGGGCAGCGTGATCGTGACGGCGAGCTCGTGGAGCACGCGGCCATGATACTGGGGGACGCGGACGACGCGGCCACGGCGCTTGCTCCACTCGAGCTTGCGGGCGCTCTGGCGGATTTCGGGAACGATCTTGAGGCGGACGGCGTTGGGGTCGTCCGTGTCGGGCTGATGGCTGACCGTTAGGACATTGTGGCTCGCGGGGAAGCTCCAGCCCGCAATGGATCCGTCGCTACGGAAGAAGAACACGTGCTGATCGTCGGGTCCCTCGCTGATCGGGAGCGAGACGATCCCCGGATTGAAGTTCGCCGACTCGCGGTAGACCATCGTGTCGGAGATGTCGTTCAGCACGGTGTGGATCGGCTGCCATGCCTCCGGCGTTCCCACCCCCACGCGCAGGCCGTTCCGCTTGAGCAACACGACGCGGTCCGCGCCGATGCACTGCTCGTCGAGCTGGTTCCAGACCTGATACGTCTTGCTGACGCGCCCGTACGGCACCTCCACCCGAAGAACGTCGAGCGCCAACCCGACCCGATGAAAGACCCGCTTGACGCCGTCCGCGGCGGCCGCGGCCGTCTCGAACGCCGTGGCCGTCGGAACCTCCCGTTCCCCGGAAGGTCCGGTCGGTGTCGCTGTCGCGTTTTTGTCCGAGGAGTCGGGGGCCGTTCGGGCGGATGCGTTCTTCCCGGAGGAGGGGCCGAACCATGCCGACGATTCCCCTTCCCGCATACAGGCCGCGGGCAACAGGAGCGTCCCGGCCGAAAGCACCTGGATCCAGCGCGATCGTCGCATACTGGGAAAGCTATTGAGATGGGCAGGTGGTGTCAACATGGCGGGCGAGATGCCGATACGCCGTGTGCTTCACGAGCGACACTGCGCGGGATCGCGCTTCGAACCCCGCACCTTCGCCCACCCAAAAGAAAAAACACCGACCCGGCGTCAGAGACCGGGTCGGTGGGGTGTCGTTCGTCCTGCAGGCTGTCGGCCGTTGGTCTTCGCTTACTGCCGCCGACGGCGAAGCAAGGCCACGCCGCCCAGGGAAAGCAGGGCCAGCGTGATCGGCTCGGGCACGCCGGCGTGGCCGGAGTACGTGACGTCATAGTCGATCGAGGTTCCGAACTCGAGCGACAGGTCCGGAACGCCGTCGAAGGAAAGCGAGCCCGTGATCGCGCCGGTCATCTGCAGCAGATTCGGATCGTATTCCGAATACGTGATGACGCCCACGGCCTCAAGCGTGTAGACACTACCACCGGCGTTTCCGTAGAGGCTGGCCTCCGTGATCTTCATGCCGAGGAGTCTGCCTTGGTTCGGATCGCTGATAGTCCCGATCGAACCCCAGATCTCCAGGTCGTATGTGCCAAGCTGACCAGGATCCGTCGTTCCGGCCCCGGTGAGATTGACCTCAAGTCGCTCGCCTGTTGAGCCGTTGAAGAAGTCCCCGTCGGAGTTGTCGAAGAGCAGGCTGAGGACGAGGTCGCCGCCGAAGCCCGTGCCGTCACTTGGATCCCAGACAGGTAGTGTCGGCCCCTTGGGTTTGACCTGCTGTGTGAACGTGAAGACCTCGTTCGCCCCGATGTAGTCGGGGAGACTGGCTTCGATGGAAAGCGCGTGCGTGCCGTCACCGTTATTGATGTAGGTCGCGACACTGTCGTCGCCCGCACCGGCCAGAAACGCGAAATCGTTGCTGAGGATTTCCGGGAAGATCGGATCCGCCGGCGCCGCCGAACACAGCAGGCCCAGCACGACGAAGCACGTACAATACCGTTGCATCTGTTGCCTCCTCACCATGCGAAGTAGACTTCTCTCCTCGCGCCGCTCCCCCTCCGCGCGAGACAAACGCCGTTGCCCGCCCAGCCGGTCCGGACGCACAGACCCCTCACCCGGCAGAGTCGAACGTAGGCGCACCATTCCCCAAACGGCGTGAGACTGTGGCGTGGCCTCGTCCCCGCAGACGCATTCCCCCGCGTCAGGACTTGATAGGCCTTGATCGACCGCGGATTCAAGGCACAGTCAAAAAAATATCGGTCGATTCGACCGGCGGGTGCACCGGGAAATGGTCTTCCGGCCGGTCTGGAGGCAACGGAGGGCGCTTCCCCGTCCTGAAGTGAGCGGGCAGGTCCGATAACATCGGGCAGCCGGTGTGGTTCCCTTATCTCGGCACGGAATCAGGTGACGCTGGGCGACCCTGTGAGGACGGCATCCGCGCAGACAACGGGCCGATGCGGTGGCAACGACGCATCGGCCCGAAGGATACTCTCAGACGATCCGACGGAGTCTCTTGCCGCCGAATGTTTCCCCCCTCGGGCTAGGTACGTCGACGGTACGCGACGATGCCGGCCAGCCCAAGCAGCGTGAGCCCGATCATCGGCATTAGGGCGGCGCTACCGCACGCGAACTTCGCCTTGACCTCCCAATCCCGGTCCATCGTCAGCGTCAGGACCAGATTGGTATCGGAGTAGTTGTTGTTCGAGTCCGCCGGATCGACGACCTCCCACTTGTTGAAGCCCTTTCCGTTCGGGTCGGGGACGGCCGTCAGCGTGATGGGCAGCCCGTGCGGATACCGATCGCGGGGCATCTCCGGATCGATCTGCACCGTCCCGTTCTCCGGATGGGAGACCTCGAGCGTCAACTGTCGGGCGACGCCGCCGATGCCCTCCAGTTGGAGCGTACCGTCGAGCGCGCCGTAGTTGGGATCGGGTTCGATGTGGAAGGTCCAGTTCAGTGTGGCCTGTGTGGGGGCGTCAGGGTTTCCCGTATCGGAGACCTCCACGGACCAGGGATCAAACGGGGTCGACCACAGCATGGCAGCGCCCGACACCACATCATTGGGAAAGGTCAGCTCAAGTTGGGTGTAGAACAGGAATTCCGAGTTCAGCTCCCCGGACGAGGTCCCTGGCCCGCCGGTCAGGTTGGCCCAGCGGAGAACATTAGGATCATTCGGGTCGTTGTAGTTGGGGTCATTCGGATCTCCGCGTACGACGTCGTTGGGGTCCGGGGCATCATTGGCATCTGTTGCGTGGTTCGGATCGGGCCACATGCTGATGTCCAGGTTCCACTCGTTGGGATCCTGATACCAGATGTCAAAGTCGTGGACGTGGAAGTTGTCCGCGAAGATTCGCACCTCGAAGATGGTCGGCAGAAAGATGAAGTTGTAGTCGTCCACGTTCGAGAACTCGCAATCACCAAGGACGCACTTTCCATCGTAGTTCGTCGGGTTCCCCGGTACGGGGTCTTCCAGATAGAGGCTGAACCAACCGGATAGGGCGCTGCCCTGCCAGTAGTTCGCCATTTCCAACCCCAGCGACGAGTTACTCTCGTCGATTATGAAGATATACTCCACGCCGGGCTCACCCTCGGCCGCAGCCGTCGGGGCCAGTAGCGCCACAAGTAGGCCCGCGCATACCAAAACTGTCTTCGCCGGACTTCTCGACATCGCGCTGCACTCCTTTCGTACCGGGATCTCTTCCGCTCTCCTAAGACATGCACCGCCTGGACGGCGGCTTGATTCTGCCTACCAGCGTACAGGGTCGCCACCGGAACCGCAAGGAGAATCTTGGTTCCTAATCGACTGGGCATCAAGCGATAACGACGAAGTAACCGATCACTAACGCAGAAGACATCAGAGAGTGGACTGAAGAGCAGGCCGTTGCCACGCCAGTGTGACTATCCTTCATAAAGGGCCACGATAGTTGTCTGGCGGGATTCCG
>CAZKCX010000623.1:0-4405 GCA_964550865.1 uncultured Planctomycetales bacterium | reverse complement strand
CCCCCATCAACGGCAGAAAGATCGCCAGCGCGATCGCCACGCCGCCACCCAGGGCGATCGGACGGGCATGTTGCTTGTGACCTCCCGGTCGGTCGACGAATCCGCGCCGAACCGCGAGAACGCGGACGCCGGCCGTGCCGAGCACGGACAATACGAAGGGCAATGCCAAGCACAGCCAGTACAGCCAGCCCATTCGGCGAGCCTCCCGTTTGCGACGCGGCGGCTACGGTGCGTTGAGCTGCTCGATCAATCGCTTTCGGACCTGCATGAAGAACGGGTGATACGTAGGGGCCGCATAATCCGGATAGGTCCAAGGCCAAGCCACCCACGCACCGTGCGTGAACTTCAGCGTCACCTCCGCGTAGATGCCGCGTGCGAGGTAGATGCGATGCGCGTGATCCTTCGTGGTGGCCAGGACCAGCTTGCTGAGCCCGACGAAGCCCGGGTCCAGGTTGACGACGCGCTGATCGCGCGGACGGAGGTTCTCGTCGGCCAGCTTCGCCTCGAGCTCGATCGTGTTTCGTTTGATCTCGGCGAGGCGGTCCGGAAAGACCAGCTCCTCGAAGCCCACGAACCACCGCTTGAGGTCGGGCCCCATCTCGGGTTCGTAGTAGTCGGTCGCGTCGAAGTCCCACACGTCGCTCGTGACGTCCGTCTCTCCGAGGAATCGCGTCAGGAGCTTGCGCGCGCGGCGCATCAGATCGGGATCGGGACCGATCATGCCGCAGATCAGCTTGACCCGTCTCGGCGGACGAATGACACCCATGGGGGCAGTGTATCCGGCGAAGCGGAACGGTCAACGGAGGAAAGGCACGTTGGAGACTCGATGGTTACTCCTCACGGGATCGCCTGACGCTCGCCGTCGCCACGCGCATCGCTTCCTCCATCGTGTCGACGACGACCATGACCTTGCTCAGGCGTGTGGAGACAAGCAGCTCGCGGATCTCCTCCCGCGCCCCGCAGACGACCATCGCGCGGGTGTTGCCGATGAGCTTGCGGCGCCATTCCATCAGTTTGCCCAGGAAGAACGAGGTCACGAAGTGGACGCTCGTCAGATCGACGATGCAGCCGATGTGTCCCATGGCGAGCAGCCGTCCCATCGCCATCGTGAGACGATCGTACGATTCGCGGAAGTCGCCGTCTTCCGTCAACGGGGCCATCATGCCCGAGAAGCGGAGCACGACCACGTGGTTGCGGACCTCGATCTGGAGCTCGCGGGGGTTCAGCCGTCGAATGGCCTCCACGACCGCCGTGATGCGGCGGAGCGACTCCAGGCAGGCGGTGGCCTCTTCGTGCTCGGGATGGCGAGCCAGCAGCTGCTCGAACTGGAAGGCCGCCTCCATCGGATTGCCCTGTCGCATCAGGGACTTGCCGAGCAGCAGGCGGGTGTCGACGGATTCCTGCCCGAGCTTGAGCGCCCGCTGAGACGACGCGGACGCTTCGCCGTAGCGATCGTGTTCGAACAGCGCCCGCGCGAGCCTCATGTGGCGATCGGGGTCGTTGGGATCGGCCTCGACCTCCTCGCGCAAACTCGCAAGCGAATCCTCATCCATAAGCGTTTTCCGGGTGGCGCGCGGCGAGTCGCCGTGAAGACAGTATCGCGGGCCGAGGCAGGGGTGACAAGGCCCGCCGGTCGCCGACCGGTGTTCACTCCTCCGGGACTCGACGCAACCACCACAGGCTCATCAGCCTGCCGATCGTGCTCAGCACGAACAGGAGATGCAGTCCGATGAACGTGAACGACCCGATCTGCAGGAACGACCGGCCGGCGGCGTGGGCGATCGCGCCGCCGATCATCGGGGCGACGGCGATCATCATGCAGCCCAGGCTCCGATAGACGCCGATGTACGTCGCGCGCAGATGACTGGGCGAGAGCTGCATCCCCAGCATCATCGGCCCGATCTCGCAGGCGCTGCCGCACACGCGAACCAGAATGACAATGAAGATCAGCCACCAGAAGCGTGGCGTGATGGGAATCCACAGCAGGGGGAAGAGGGCCATCACGAAGCCCGCCCGCATGAGCATGCGCTTCGTGCCCCATTTGTCGGAAAGCCGGCCCCACATCCGCGCCGAGGCCATGCCGATCGCCATGCTGATGATGTCCGTCACGCCGACGAGAAAGAAGCCGAGCGGTCGGTCCTGCATGCCGAGGTAGTCGAGCATGTAGAGGTGGAAGAACAGCCCCGCCAGCGGCATGGAGAACGTCCACGTGCAGAAGAAGAGGATGAATCGACGGAAGCGGCGATCCCGAAACGGCAAGGATACGGCGGCCCACCGTGCCCTCGGGGTCAGTTGCTCCGACATCCGCGGCTCGGGGGCCTTGCCGAGGCAGACCAGGCCCACCACCCCCAAGCCCGTCCCGAACACGATCAGGATCTGGAACCCCGTGATCAGCGGCTGGCCGTGCATCCGCCACAGCTCGATGTATCCCGAATACGCGAGCATCGCGAGGATGGCCGCCAGCCGCATGATGGCGGACCGCCATCCGATGAAGTGACCCAAGCGCCCGCTGGGGACGAGGTCGCTCATCCAGCTCTGTCGGGCCGTTTCCGAGGCCGTGCCCGTGATCGCACTGAGGAGCAGGAGGGCGAACATCACCCACATGATCTGGGCCGGGGTGGACCCCCCTAGAGCGAGTAGCGGTGAGGCAGCGAGGCATATGCGGAGAAATCGGGTGGTGCCCAAACCGGCCAGACAGAATCGACGGCGCGTGCGAAGCCAATGGAGCATCGGCGCGACGAGCAGTTGCATCGACCCGCCGACGAAGATGGCCCCGGCGAGTTTGCCGTACTGGCTCTCGTTCGCGCCGAGGGCTAAGGCCATGCCCGTGAGGAACATCCCGCTGGATGAGGTCGCCATCGCGCGGGCCAGCCCGGACTCGGCCAGCAAGAGCTTTTCCCCCCGGCGTCGTTCCTGTGGGGTCAGTTCGGTCTCTTCGGTGGGCGCGGACACGATGTCCGGAGGATATCCGAACCTCCCGTCCCTGTCGACCGTGCCGCCCGAAAGGGGCACGAGGTGGGGGGGTGCATCTCGATTTCGGTTGCACGAGCACCCCCGTGCAGATGCGGCGTATCCCTTGCCCGAGCCGCAGCATTCATGCTGCGCGGAGATGGACCGCGCGAGATGAATCTCGCGGCTCGCGCCGTTCGCGCCATACACGGCATCCCTGCAACGATCCCTTTGATGCACCCTGAGGTAGGCAGAGACCGGCCGGGCGCTTGCAGGCGCGCGACGGGCATCGTATCGTGTTTCGTACCTCTCGGGGAGGTCCTTGAGAGGAGGAGACAAGCCCGGCAACCGCGACCGGACATTCACTTACAACCTTGCTTTGGAGGAAACCCAATGCGCAATCTGCTCCTGTGTACCGTGGCAGTCAGCCTGGCGGGCTTCAGTCTCGCCCGCGCAGCCGAGTGCTCCTCGGCGGACAAAGGGCCCAAGTGCGACGTGAAGGCATGCAAGGCCATGGGCAAGCCTTGCAAAATGAAGGAAAAGTTCGCCCAGGAGGGTTGGATCCAGCTGTTCAACGGCAAGAACCTGGACGGTTGGATGCCTCGCCCCGATCGCCACGGCAAGAACTGCTGGAAGGTCGAAGACGGCGTGCTGGTCAACGATCTCAAGAAAGGCGTGCACGGCATCGACCTGATTACCAAGCAGAAGTTCGAAGACTTCATGCTCCACATCGAGTTCAAGGTGCCGCGAGGCGGCAACAGCGGCGTCTATCTCCGCGGGCGGATCGAGGTGCAGGTCCACGACAGCTCACGCGACGAGAAGCCCGCCATGCATACGTGCGGCTCGCTCTACTTCAAGAAGATCGCCGACAAGGCCGCCTGGAAGAAGCCGCGCGAATGGCAATGCTACAACATCACGCTGAAGGGCAAGACCGTCACGGTCGCCCTGAACGGCCAGAAGATCATCGATCAGTTCGAATGCCCCGCGCCGACGGGCGGCGAGCTGGACGGGAAGAACTTCGGCAAGCCCGGGCCCATCATGCTTCAAGGCGATCACACGGGCGTTTCGTATCGAAACATCTGGATCAAGCCGCTGAAGTGACTGAGGGGTTACCAAAGCCCCCGACCACGAGCCGCGGCATTCATGCCGTGCGGTGCTGCCGCGCCGGATGAATCCGGCGGCTCGGGCAGGGAGTCGCGAGACTCCTGAAACGCGGTAGTGGAGATGTGGAACACTACCCAGAGGTCTGCAACAAGAGCACGACGAGGCCGACCGGTCGGCCCCCTGTAATCCAGTCTTCTCAACGGAGTAAGCCATGGCAAGACCCGTAACGCTTTGCACCGGACAATGGGCCGATCTCCCAGTGAGCAAGCTCGCACCGATGGCCCGCAGGATGGGGTTCGACGGCCTCGAGCTGGCGTGCTGGGGCGATCACTTCGAGGTGCAGAAGGCCCTG
>CAZKCX010000622.1:0-4406 GCA_964550865.1 uncultured Planctomycetales bacterium | reverse complement strand
GATGGACCCCCACGGCTAAAGCCATGGGCCACCCACCCATCAGCTGACGAGCGACGCAGCACCAGTCTGCGGAGCCTCTCCCCTCATATCGAATCCATGGCGGGGGAAGGCAAGTACAAGAAGGGAATCGGCTGGAAATCTGTGCGGATTTTCCCGCGGGCCGATAAATCGGCTGGGCCCCCCTGCACCCCCCGGATCCAAAGGACCCCCCGCGGGCGGTGCGATGCCACCGGTTCCTCGCCGGCGGAGAGAATCCTCTGGAAGATCCGGACCGCCGAAGTCGGCGTCTCACGAGTCGATGCCGGACGAATCCCAGGGATGCTTGCCGCGGCCGGTCCGCAGGCGATCGAACGCGTCGACGAGCCGCCCGACGCGGCCGATCTGCCACCACCTGGCCTCAATCCACGGCGTCTCGGCCGGGAGGTACTCGTCCAGGATCGCTCGGAGGATGTGGAAGTTGTTCAGATCGCTGCGGAGCTTGACCTTGCAGCGAGCTTCGGGATCCAACAGCCGGATGGTCTGAACCAATAGTCCGGGATCGTTGTATACACAGCGAACGTCGGACCATTCGAGTACGTCTCCTGAACCCAATACGTGTTCGATTCGCTCTTTCGTCACGAACACGCCATGCCCGTGCGACCGCAGACGCCCGCCGAGAAGCACCAGCGCAAACATCCCCAGCCCAACGGCGAGCGTGGGTGCGTCGGCAAGAATAAGCCCCCCTAGCCAGAAGATTGCTGTCACAACCCCAAAGAAGACCATCAGGATCATCCCCAGGAGGCGCTGCCACTCCGGTCCCCGGAAGAGCAGCGTATGAGCCTCCTCGAGGGCGTCGAAAGACTCCTCCAAGACGCCTCCCTCAGAAGTCGTTTCGGCATCTGGCAACCGGGCTTCTTGAGGCAGAAACGCCACTGATCGGCTTGGGCGGCGACTTCTGAGGGAGGCGTCCTCCAACAGCCGCGGTGTGACCTGATCCCGAAGGACTTGGTCCAGTGGTCCGAGTGGCCATTGTTCGGCAGAGAGCTTGAAACGTTCGCCGTCGCGCATCCAGAGGATGGTTTCCCCGGTACGCCGATCCTCCTCCAGACGGTCGTCGTGTTGGAACCGAATGACGTCATCAAAGCGACACGTCTTGCATTTGCCCCCGCGCCGATACTCCAGGCGATCTGGCCAGATCTCGAGCCGCGTGTCGGTCCTTTCCGCACGCCAGTCCTGGAAGCGACGCCCGACGAACATCACGATGCCCAGCAAGACAGCCGAGAGCCCGGCCCCCGCAGACCTAAGAGGGCTCTCTCCGAGCAATCGAAGACCGAAGAATAGCAGAATACCAGAGAACAGCGCGCCGAGGACTTCGTAAAGGAGGTATCCCTCCGAGGCCATCGTCTTGGGACGCACGATGGTCGGGGCGTCCGATCCGTTGCCGGCATCTCCCTTCATCGCGTAACGCGTCTCCATGGCAAACCCCGTCGGCGTTCGATACGCCCAACGCCCCAACAGGATAAGGCCTATCAATCCGCAAATCCAATCCAAGAACGGAAGAATTTCGTCGAAAGCGGTTCATCGGGAACGCGACTCCATCGGAGACGCGACTGTGAAGGAGCGTTGCTGTTGTCATGCTGGAATACGACAGCTGAACCACGGGCGCTGCGCTGATCATCGCACGCAGACGTATCTGGTGCGTATCCGTCAGATCTCTCAACGGCCGTCACGCAGAGCCACCGGTCACGCCTTCGTCGCGCTCGCGAGCCGTGCTTCGAGCTTGTCGTCGCTGACGATGTCCCGCCAGGCCTTGCGGGGGCGGAGGAATCGCACGGCCACGCCGGCGTCGTCGCCGAGGCCTCGCGGCCACGACCGAACGACCTCGTAGTCGCCGACCTCGACGGTGCGGGTGGTCTTCCGCGCGCCGGCGGAGGGCACGATCATTCGCGCACGTCCCTTCGTGATGGGCTTGCCCCCCGCGCCGGGGACGCGGGATGTGTCTCGAAGGGCCGTCAGGGCGGCACCGCCCTCGGCGAAGTCGATCACGCTGAGGTGTGCCGAACGGCCCGACTCGTCCTCCAGGATCGCACGACAGACACGACGATCATCCTTGAAGCGCTTGTGCGCACGCCTCGAGTGCACGGCCATCCCGGACCTCCTTCTTTCGGCGGTGTGTCTCACCGCCCGGTGGTCCCCCAGAGGCGACGGCGCCCGCGGGCAAGCCCGACCTGGATAGGATGCCGGAAGTGCGGTCCGAACTACAATCTCATGCCCGCTCGCGCCGTCTCTGTGCACAGACAACAACTCGCCGGACAGATGCTTTGACCTGATCTGTATTATCTTTGCCGAAGAAGCCGTAAGCAACGAACCGTTCGCAAATTCCTGCGACATCGCCGCGCGGCCGCGTCGTGGAAACCCCCTAAGG
Organism: uncultured Planctomycetales bacterium; assembly: GCA_964550865.1. Taxonomy (GTDB): domain Bacteria; phylum Planctomycetota; class Phycisphaerae; order UBA1845; family JAFGLZ01; genus JAFGLZ01. The sequence continues at coordinate 2,002 of CAZKCX010000622.1, read as the reverse complement.
TTCGTGACAACCAGCCCCGATCGGGATAGCATCAGGCCTTCTCGGTGACGACAGCTTCGGGGCGGTGATGCGATGCAACGACACAAGGAACGCTCCCAGCGGCTTGCGTTGTGTGTCCTCGGCGGGACGCTGCTGTGCGCCGGCTGTCAGTGGGTAGGCCCCTGGCGCGAGACCGCCGCGGAGGGCGAACCCGGCGAAGCCAACCCCAACATCGATCCCGCCGAGATCCAAGCGATTCTGCGAGGCCGACGGCCCGGCATCCTCGTGGCCGCGAACGGAGGCATGACGAGTCTGGAGGCCCTGCCGAATTCCCTGGCGGCCATCCGCGCGGCCATCGAATGGGGCGTGCCGATGGTCGTGCTGGACGTCTGTCAGACCGCCGACGGCGCGTTCGTGCTGGACCTGGATCATCAGGCCGACAAGAGCGATCCGCCCTGGACACAGCTGACTCTCGAGGAGATCCGCGCCAAGACGGCCGACCACCCCAACGGCCCGGCCCCGACCCTCGCCGAGGCCTTGGAGGCGACGGGCGCCCGCGTCCTGACGGGCTTGAGGCTGCGCGCGGTCAGGGTCGCCGACGTCGTGCAGGTCGTCGAGGATCTCAACATGACCACGCACGTGCTGCTGGTCGCGACCACGCGGGATCATGTGGCCCAATGCCGAAAGGTGCTGCAGGAGAAATCGCCGGTCCTGGTTTGCGTTCGGGCCCCGACACCCGACGCGCTGGCCCGGATCGAGGCCCGACCGCCCTGGCCGGACGTCGTCCAACTCGACGTCCAAACGCTCAGCCCGGCGAACATCGCCCGCGTCCAGTCCATGGGGGCTCGAACCATGGTCCACCAGCGCGGTGTGCTCCTGGTCCGCGTCGGCTCGAACCTCGAGCCGTATCACCGGATGGGCGTGACCATCCTGCTGACCGACTGGCCTCGCCAACTCCTGCCGGAGATGCAGCGGATCAACCGACGAACTCCCACGGTGGAGTGATGCAACCCCGTCGCACCGCGCGGATTCGTTCGCCGGGGCGATTTCGGCGCAGCGTAAAGGCCGGAACCGCCCCGAATCACTGCGGGTCGAGTCGGATCACATCTGCCGCGCGCCGCGCGGGTACCACATGCAGGCGCTTCCACTGCCCATCCTGAAAGGCCCCCTCCACCGTCGTGCGGAACGGCGCGTGAAGCCTGAAGCGGACGTCCCACTCCTTGGGCCAGGCCGGCAGTAGCCGGATCTGCTTGCCCTCGCACTGCATCAACATCGTCTGGAGCCCCATGACGAGATTGCTGCCGTGATCCTGATCGGGGATCCAGTCGAAGTTGGGCCCCCAGAAGACCGGGAAGCGACCCGCGACGTACTTGTCCGACGCCCGGTCGACCAGCCGATTGGCGGCCTCGCCGGCGAGGCCCAGAAGCGCCGCCTGCGTCTCGTCCTGCCGCCAACCGCGATTCCCCTTGAGCCGCCGTTGGGCGAATGTCTTCCGCGCGAAGTCGAGCCCCTCCTTCCCCACGCCATACAGCCGAAACGGGAAGATGGCGTACAGCTCGGGGTTCTCCGAGTTGCGGACCGGGCCGATGAGTTTCTCCGCCGCCGCCAGGACCTCCGTTTCGCCGACCTGACGGGTGGGCAGTGGTGGGAGTTCTCCAAGCATCCGCTTCCACCCCGCCCTCTCCGCCGAGGTGGTCAGGTCCTCGGGCAGCGCGAGCAATCGCGGCAGGCAGAAGCGCAGTCCGGCAATCTCCGGCAGCGGGTTGACGGCCTCGTGCCAGGTCTCGAGCGCCTGGGCGGGGTGCAGGCGGATCGTGCCGCCGTCGTCGCGCGGATAGTGCTCATCGAAGAACCGCACGATCTCTCTGCCAAGGGGCAACAGCGTCTCCTTCGCGAAGTCGCGGTCCCGCGTGAAGGACCAGTAATCAAGCATGATGGCGAGCAGCTCGAGTTGGCCATCGTAGTACCAACGGATGTAGCGGTTGTCGGTCAGGCCGACGGGCTTGCCCTCTCGATCCCAGCC
>CAZKCX010000621.1:0-4409 GCA_964550865.1 uncultured Planctomycetales bacterium | reverse complement strand
GATGCCCAACCGCGCCGCGTGGGACCACCGCGCGAACTCCTCGTAGTGATTCTCGGCGACGCAGTCGCCGATCGTCTTTCGAAAGTCGGCCAGGAAGCGGTTGCTGGCCAGACGGCTGTCCACGATCCTCCCGGCGATAACGGGCAACCAGACGATGGGGTCGTAGCCTCGCCGCTTCTTGAAGTCGGCCGCGAAGTCCGGCGACCAGTTCATCCCGCCGCATTCCCAACTGTCCGTGTGAAGGTACCTGAGGGTGCTCCCGGCCATCGGTCGGATCGCATCGAGGAGCGGTCGCACGTGCCGATCCCAGTAGGCGCGAAGGATCGGCGTGCTCATGTAGTCGAGCACGAGTCCTTGCCACTTGCCGCTGGAGGTCGATACGCGCGCGCCCGTGAGCGTGTAGCCGAAACGCAAGACCACCCACGTTCCCTCGCGGACCGACCATCGGAGTCGGCCGTCGGCGTCGACGCGGTCGGTCAGGTTCACGATGTCCTCCGCGCGGACATCCTCCTCACCCGGCTTGGCGGGAACGTCGTCGAGCAACGGTCGGCAGTCGGGCGCCGAGCCGCCCAGCTCGCTGAAGGCCGACTTCTGGCGAAGCTGCCGGATGGGCCGGCGTCGCACGAAGCCCTCTATCGGCTCGCCTTCTGCGTCGAGAAGGCACCACTCGGCGACCTGGACGTTGCGCGGCTTCTTGGGGTAGCGGGGATCGTACGACGCCAGAAAGCGCAGACGGAAGACGCGCGCCTTGACGGGCGCGAAGCGGGCGTAGCCGGGGCGATCGCGCTTCATCTCGAAGCGCGCGATGCGCTCAAACGTCCGACCATCCTCCGAGGTCTCCAACACGCAGATCCGCGGGCCGTACTTGATGCGGGGGTAGACTTCCGTACCCCACACCGTCGCGGGGTTCTCGAACTCGATCTGAAGCCATTCGGGGCTCTCTTCGGTCGGGCCCTCGCCGGGCTTGTACCCGCCGGAGACCCAGAAGCTCGCCCGGTCGCCGTCGGTCGTGAGGGCAGCGAGGTAGCCTTTCTCCGTGGAGCTTGCTTGGATGCCGGCGGGGTTCTTGGGAGCGTGGAGGGGCCTGACGCGGTAGGCGAGCGTGGCGATGTCCCGGTAGTAGCCGGACCGATGTGCGGGCTTGGGCAGCGCTTTGTCGAAGTCCTTCGGGCCCTTCACGCGCACCTCGGACCAGGTGAGCTGCTTGGCGGCCTCTTCGGGCGTGACGTCCGGCCCTCCCAGGTTCCATCCGCTCTGGATGCTCAGGCTCAGCTCGAGGCCGAGACGCTCGGCCTCCTTCACGGCATGTACGAAGAGCTCTCGCCACGCGGCCGAGCCGAACATCGGGCCGGGCGGCACGCCGTTGTTGCCGCGCTGGTTCGACCCGTCGGCGTCGAAGAGGAGCGCGCCGCCGTACCCTTTGGCCTTCATCTCCTCCAGGTCGCGGGTGATGGCCCGCTTGGTGACGTTCCCGTTGAGCCACCACCAGTAGCATCGCGTCCGCGCGTCGCGCGGTGGGTTGGCGAAGCCCTGCTCGAGACGCGGCGGGGTCGCTTGTTCGCCCCCTGGTGAGGCGGCATTCGAGCGCGCCGGTGTAAGCAATACGAAAGCACCGACGAGAAGAAACAGCATCCAGTCGCGTAGACGTTTCATGAGAGGTCCTCTCCTGCTTCTCGTTGGGATTTGCCGTTTGGCTTGTGGTACCACGTTGGATGCGCGCCTGCAACGTGGGCACTCACGCGCCGCGACGCGCCTCGCCTCAACGGCCGTTTCGGGTGGTCGTCGGCTCAGGACGGGCCAAGGGGCTGTCCTTCACGCGGGCAATCAGCTCGTCGAGCTTTTTGTCCAAGGAGTGCCATTGGGCCTCCCCCGGCGACGCCTGCATGAGCGTCTGCAGCATGCGTTTCGCCGTCTTCAGCATGGCCACATCGTGGGCCATCTCACCGAAGCGCGCCAGACAGAGAATGACCTGGCGCGGATCCTGCTGCGACGGATCGGCGAGGATCGTCTCGATGGCCTTCCGCGCTTGGGCCTCCTTGTCGACGTTCATGGCCGTATGGGCGAAGGCGAGCAGCAGGAACGGAACCGGGTCGGATTCCCGCTCGAGCATGAGCGAGCCGTATCGAAAGGCCTTCTCCTCCTGCTGGGTCTGGAAGTAATAGTGGAACAGCCACCCGAACGGATTCGCGTGATCCATCACGGCCGTCTGCGTGAGCTCGCCCTTCTCGACGTCGCGGGCCAGCGCCCGCTCAAAGCGGTCCACCGCCTCGGCGAGGCGCTCGTCGCCCCCGGCTTGCCGGCACGCCACCGCGTAGGCCATGCGGTGATCCGTGTAGTAGGGCTCGCGGTAGCCGAACCAGTTGACGTTCGAGAACACGGCCAACCCGGCAAGCGCCGCTGCGGCCGCCGCTCGCGACGACCACGGGACGCCGCGCCCGCAAAGCCGAAGGAGCTGCACGAGTCCGTAGGCCGCCAGGGGAACCATGACGGCCACCACGACGACCCGGAACCGCGCGTTGATGACGAAGAACAAACCCGGCAGCCAGAGCGACAGGAGCAGGCCGACCAGATAGGCCGACGCGACCGTCCACGCGCGGCGGACGACAACGAACAGCAGCCCCATCACGGCGACCGGCGCGAAGACGCCGAAATGCGCGTAGCGGAGCACCCCAAGCAGCCGAGAGCCCTTCTCGGCGAACCAGTACGGATCCGAGTCGTTGGGGTACTCGTGGGCGTTGAGGAAGAAGCAGAACCGTTGAAAGGTCTTGTACAGCACGCTCCTCGGGTGTTCCCAGATGTACTCCAGGGCGATCTCGGCGAAGTAGGCGTCGATCTCCCCGAACGTGAGCCGTCGCCCGCGGTCCTTCTCCGCGTAGTAGCGGGCGATGCGGTTGCCCAGGCTGATGCTGGTCCAGACGTCGCCCTCCTCGACGGGCGTGACCTTCGGGACGCCTTGGCCCACATAGATCGGCACGCTCTTGCCGTCCGATCGCGGGCTGTTCGCGATCCAGAGGTTCTGCCCTCCGTACGCGCCGATCAGCACCCATTCGCCGCCCACCACGCGATTCCGAATCGTCACGGGCAGGACGACGGCCAGGCAGCCGAGCGTCAGCGCGAGGACGCTGATCACCGCCGGCCGCAGTCCCGTCGTCGCGGATCGGTGCTCCTGGCCCTGATCCTCGCTCCGGGCATGGTTCTTACGCCAGACGACGACGAGCGCCATCACCGCCAGCACCGGGGCAAAGGCCAGCACACTCGGACGCGACAGCGCACCCACCCCGAGTACTACGCCGCAGACGGGCCACTTCCACCATCGGTCGTCGTCCAACGTGACCAACAGATACAACAGCAGCAGGTACAAGACCGTCGTCAACGCCGCGTCGACGAGGATGAGCGAGTAGTACACCAGGGTCCAGAAGAGCGCGCCGATCAGTCCGGCGATGATGCCCACCCGCAGGCCGAAGACCCGCTCGCCAATGAGGAAGATCAACATCGGACTCAGGCCGGACAAGAAGACCTGCACCAGGCGAACGGCCATCGGGTCCCTGCCGAACAGCCAGGCCACACCGCCCACGAAGTACATGTAGAGCGGGCCCTTGAGGTAGACCTCGGGCGGAAGACGATCGTCGAGGAAGGCGAGCCCGATCTGATAGGCCGTGAACTCGTCGATCTGCGGATGGGTGAAGAGCGGCCAGTCTCTGCTCTCGTAGTAGACTCCGCCACGGATCGCCAGCGCCAGGAGATAGATGGCGACGGCGACAAGCCACCGCGTGCGAACGGAGCATCTCTGATCGGAATCGATCGTCATGCGCTGTGGGTTCTCCCGGTCGGGCGTGCGCCGGGTTTCCTCGCCGGCGAAACGCGCCGGTCGCGACTACTTCCGTTTGCCCTTCTTCGACGGTCGCTTCACGGGCCACGGTTGGACGCCCGCGCGCTGGGTCCAGGCGTCGTACAAGGCGGCTAGCTCGCGGACCTTGTCGGGACGATCGTTCGCCAGGTTGTGCATCTCGGTGCGGTCGGCCTCCATGTCGTACAGCTCCCAGCGGCCGTGACGTCCCTTCCAGCGCGGCCCGACGAAACGGGACACGAGCTTCCACTTGCCCTTGCGGACGGCGCGGTTGCCCTCGTGCTCCCAGAAGATGGCCTCGTGGCCCTTTCGTCGCTTGCCCTCGAAGATCGGCAGCAGGCTCTTGCCCTCGAGCGGCGTGATCTTCCGCCCCTTGTACTCGGTCGGGTACGTCGCCCCGGCGACGTCCACGCACGTGGCCATCAGGTCGATCAGGTGACCCGTCTGGTCCGTCATCCGGTTCGGCTCGTCGATGACGGCGGGCCAATACGCCACGAGCGGCGTGGAGATCCCGCCCTCATGCACCCAATGCTTGTACAACCGAAACGGCGTGTTCGAGGCG
>CAZKCX010000620.1:0-4411 GCA_964550865.1 uncultured Planctomycetales bacterium | reverse complement strand
GTGCCAGCAGGTCTGGCAGCCGCCGTTCATCTACGTGCCCGCGCTGGGTGGATTCGGCGTGATGAACTTCGACGGCGAGTGGAACGATTCGCGGCAGTCGCTCTTCGCCGAGCTGTTCCTCGACTACTACACGGAGACGGGCGACCCGCGGCTCTTCGAACGGGGCGTGGCCGCCCTGAAGGCGTCGTTCATCATGATGTACTGTCCCGAGAATCCCAGGCAGACGACCCAGTATGAGAGGGCCCATCCGTTCTTCGGGCCGGCGGACTACGGCTTCATGATGGAGAACTACGGCCACGGCGGCTGGACGAGCCCGCAGGGCGGGGGCATCGGTCCGTTCACGATCTACGACTGGGGCAACGGCGCGGCCGGCGAGGCGCGGAATCGCATCCACGATCACTATGGCGATGTGTACGTCGATCGGCGGCGCGGGGCGGCGTTCGGCATCGATAGCATCAGAGCGGAGCTAAGAGACCGTCGCCTCGTCCTGACTGACCTGGCCGGTGCGCGCCGGGATGTGAAGGTCGTCTTCGAGGACGGTACGTCCCGGACCGTGCCGTTGGACGGCGAGACGAGGATCCCGCCGAAGCCGTAGACGAGCTCCCCGGCGTGGCGTGTTCCGAGCTGAGGGCAACCGCTTGCTGGGTGGCCCACCTCTTCAGAGGTGGGGGACACGAATTCGACCGGGGATTCGTGTCCCCCACGGCTGAAGCCATGGGCCACCCCAAAGGTCGTGCTGCCATGCACCACCTGGCCGGGCAGCGGAACGGAGCGACGTTGCCGCGCCCCAGGCGTGGCTTCTTTGCATGCACGAGAATAGAGCGGTTCGGGAGTGCATCGTGTCCTTTCTCAAACGCATCTGGTCGATCCTGCTCGTCGTCGGGCCGGGGATCTTCTGCATCGGCTACACGATCGGGACCGGCAGCGTCACGTCGATGGCCAAGTCCGGGTCGGTCTACGGCATGCAGCTCCTCTGGGTGTTGGTGCTGAGCTGCGTCTTCTCGTGGGTGCTGATGGAGGCGTACGGGCGGTTCGCCGTCGTCACGGGCGGCACGTCGATTCACAGCGTCAAGACGCGGATGCCGGCGGGCAAGCCCCTCGCGCTGCTCATCATGATCGGCGTGATCACGGGGCAATGGTGCTGTCTGTCGGGGCTGGTGGGTCTCAGCTCGCACGCGCTCTACGAAGGCCTCCGCCTGTTCGTCCCGTCGCTCGCAGCCGAGAGCTACGGCGGGGTGCTCGCGATCGCCGTCCTCGTCATGGCCGTCATGTACGCGCTGTTGTGGATCGGCCGCTACTCGTTCTTCGAGCAGGTCCTCGTCGTGTTCGTCACGATCATGGGCGTGTCGTTTATCGTCTCCATGTTCGTGGTGTTGCCCTCGCCGGCGGAGATCGCCGGCGGACTCGTGCCCCGCATTCCCCAGGTCGAGGGCGCCAAGCTCATGGTGGCCGCGTTCGTCGGCACGACGATGGCCGCCCCCACGTTCGTCGTCCGGCCGCTGCTCATGAAGGGCAAGGGCTGGGGCCGGGACAACAAGCGCGAGCAGAGCCGCGACGCCCTGATCTCGGCGACGATGATGCTCGTCATCAGCGGGTCGATCATGGTCTGCGCGACCGGGGCGCTCTTTCACCGCGGGATGGGCATCACCAAGGTGCTCGACATGGTGCACACGCTCACGCCCGTCGCCGGCCGATACGCCGTGGCCGTCTTTCTCGTCGGCACGGTGAGCGCGGGCCTGTCGTCCATCTTCCCCATCGCCATGGTCGCCCCGCTCCTCATCGCCGACTACCGGAGCGGCGAGCTGGACACCCGCTCCAAGCTCTTTCGCATCCTGACGGCGATCGCCTGTCTGATCGGTCTGACGGTCCCCATCTTCGGGGCCAACCCGATCGCCGCGCAGATCGCCACACAGGTCGCGCAGGTCTTCGTCCTGCCGCTGGTCATCGGCGCGATCCTATTCCTGGTCAACCAACGGGAGGCGATGGGCCGCCATCGCGCGGGCGCGCTCCTGAACCTCGGACTGGCGACCGCCTTCGTATTCTCCTGCGTCATGTCGTACACGGCCGTGTTGGCGCTGCTGGAGTCCGTCAGGGGCCTGCAAGGCGCGTAGTCCCGCATTTTCGGGAATCCCACGACGACATGCCCGAGCCGCGGCATTCATGCCGCGCGGTACCCCCGCGCGGGAAAGGCGCGCTCCGTCGTCCTCCGAGCCGGGCCGGTCCCCGCGGCGAAGACGGGTTCTCAGCCCCGTCCTGCGCAGCCACGGAGAGTCTCGGGAATCCCCGATGGGGCGAGGTTTACGGGGGAGACGCCCGTGCTGCGGGACAACCCCAAGCGGAATTCGTGTCCCCCATCGCTGAAGCGATGGGCCACCCGGTCTGCTGATGATGGTGTGGAGAGATTGTGGTTCCGACGATCGGGTGCGTCGCTACGCGATCAGGCCTTCGATCCGCTTCATGAACACGCCGATCTCCTTGGCGTATTCCGGGCTGCCGTCAAGCTCGAGGTGACCGACCTTGACCGCCTCGACCGTGTCGACCTGACTGGTGAGCACGGCGAATGCGCCCTCCAGGCCGTCGAACTTCATGTGGACGAACGGGCGACGCCGCGTGTACAGGCCACGTCCCGCCTTGGTCTTGCCGGCCTTCATGCGCAGGTACGCATGCGGCCCGTCGGGCAGGACCGACCATTGGTAGATCCGGTCCGGGCTCTTGGCCACCATCTTGACCATCTCCGGCTCTCCGCCCTTGTTGAGCTGGCTGAGGGCCGTCGTGACCATGTACATCAGCAGCTTGACCTTCAGGGCCTTCTTCTCCGGGTCGGTGGGCACCACGTCCGGCATGAGGATCTTCAGCGAGAGCAGCAGCGGGACGACCTTGGCCAGCAGCCCGACGTGATACCACCCGCGGATGCTTGGCAGGGCGATCTTGCCGGTCAGGAACGCGACCAGCTTGGCGGGTGTCTTGAAGCGGAAGGCGATCGTCGGGTTCGGGTGGATCTCGTGCTTGACGTCCAGCTCGCCGTCGACCCACTCGAGGTACGATCCGAGGTCGCTACCCTTGACAGCGAACTGCACCGTCGCGTTGACGCCCCGGAACTTGGCCGCCTTCCTCTCGTCCTCGGCCAGGATCACCTTGAGCAGCGGAAGCGCCCCGCGCAGGAGGATCCGCGCGGCCAGCACGTCACGATCGATTTCGTTCGCTGGTTCGGACATGGTTCGTGGGAACAAGCATAGTGGTTCCGGCCGAGCCGTCAATCGGCGAATTGGGGTTTGTGCGGCGGGCGTTCTCCCCGGATAATCCCCGGGCATGCACGAACCATCGGAGACGGACTCGCCGACCGCCGCGGATCCGATTCGCTACCCGGAGCCGTCGGCGGAGTTGCGTACCGGGGGCGTCCGGGGCGCCCTGAAGCTGTTCGGGCCGGGCGCGATCATCGCCTCGGTGACCATCGGCAGCGGGGAGACGCTCTTCGCGTCGCGCACGGGGGCGATCTTCGGCTACGCGCTCGTGTGGTTCATCGTGGTGGCCGCGATCGGCAAGCTCATCCAGGTCTACACCGCCGGACGGTACATGGTGCTCAGCGGTGAGCATCCGATGGAGGCCTGGGCGCGGCTTCCGGGCCCGCGCGGCTGGTTCCCGGCCTTCCTCGGCGGGCTGAGCATCTTCTGCTTCCCGTTCTGGCTGGGCGGGCTGGCGATGATGCTGGGTACGGCCCTGAACTGGATCGTCGGCCTGGATACCGGCTCGCCCGAGAGCCAGCGATTCTGCGCCCAGGCGTGGGGGACGGCCACGCTCTTCCTGGCGGCCTTCCTGACGCTGCTGCAATCGTATAGCGTTCTGGAGCGGGTGCAGACGTTTATCGTCGGCATCCTGCTCGTCGCCATCCTGGCCGCGCTCATCCCCGCGCCGATCCAGTGGCTGGAGGCCGCGCGCTCCACCGTGGTCGTCCAATGGCCCGAATACGAGGGCTGGATGCTCGAGTCGTATCCGAAGATCGTGGCCGAGCAGACCGTGCTGATGGTCATGGTCGTCTTCATGGGGGCGATCGGCGGCGGGACGTACGACTACATCGGCTACCTCAGCTTCTATCGCGACAAGCGCTGGGGCGCGCTGCAATTGGTGTCACCGCCGGCGGAAGACGCACCGCCCGCGAGCGACGCACCCGACGAGACGCCGGCGTCGTCGAGCACCGACGACGGGCCACTCGGTCCGCCGCGGATCGAGCCGGCGACGTCGAACCTCGCGCGCGGGCGCAGCTGGATCCGCGCGCCGATGATCGACGTCTTCATTGGTTTCGCGTGCGTGCTCGTCTTCTCGATCGCCTTCTACCTGCTCGGGGCGTCGATTTTGTATCCGCGGCGTCTCGTCCCGGACGGCTTCGCGCTGCTCACGCCGCAGGTGTCGTTTC
>CAZKCX010000619.1:3912-4419 GCA_964550865.1 uncultured Planctomycetales bacterium | reverse complement strand
CAAGAGCCCGTTCGCTGGCGTCCCCATGCCGGGTTGACCCTCGGCGTCAGTGCGCCGATGTCGCCGAATCGAGATCCTCGTCGGAGCGGGACCACGACAGCACCATCGCGATCGGTCGCGTGGCGGTGCTCCTCGCGAGGAGCACCGTCAGCACCACCGTCATGGGCACGGCCAGAATCGCCCCGGCGATTCCCCACAGCAAGCCCCAGATCAGGATCGCCGCCATTACGATGAGGGGCGGGACCTTGAGGGCCCGTCCCTGAAGGATCGGGCCGAGCAGGTTCGAGTTGAGCCCCTCCAGGACCATGAGCCCTGCGGCGACGAGCAGGGCCCAGGCCGGACGTCCGATAACACGCGCAACGTGAACACTGGGTCCGCCCGCAACCGGCTTCGTGCTTGCGAAATGCAGGACCGCCGGGTTCAAGCCGGTCGCTGCCCGGCGAAGGGAAGTCGTACGTTCACGTCCCTGGTAGGTCATATTCGAGCGGCCGCAAGACCGGGTCGTTC
>CAZKCX010000619.1:0-3812 GCA_964550865.1 uncultured Planctomycetales bacterium | reverse complement strand
GCTCCCTCACGGTCGCGTCGCTGAGAAGTGGTCGCGTTTCGGAAAAGTGGTCGCGAGCATTCGCTCCCTCACGGTCGCGTCTGATGGGTCGAACCCCGAGCCCCGAACCCTGAACCCCGTTGTTCGCTCCCTCACGGTCGCGTCGCTGAGAAGTGGTCGCGTTTCGGAAAAGTGGTCGCGCTACACGGGATAGCCATTCTTGCGAACCGCTTAGACGCTGATCGCCTGGATCTTCTTGAGGTCCGCCGTGCCCAATCCGATTTCGGCCGCGTGGGCGATGTACTTCGGATGGGGCTTGGTCGGGCCGATGCCCTTTGCCATCCGCGCCTTGCGGACCATCTCGGCCCCGACCGCGTCGAGGGCGACGACGTCGGTGGAGGCCAGCAGGCTCTTTGCCTGCCACGCGCAGTGCGGGCCGCGGAATTGGGGTCCCCTATCGAGGATGCCCACGATGGCGTCGCAGATCGCCAAGCGCGTCTTGCCGCGAATCGCCGGCAGGCAGTTCAGCTCGGCGATCGCATCGATCGTCTTGTGGAAGTCCGTCGGGTTTGGAATCGAGCCCATGTGGTTCTTCATCACGATCGTGACGCCCGCCAGGACGTGATGCTTCAGGCAGGGCAGGTTGATGATGGCGTCCGCGTCTCTCGTTAGGACCCGGGTCAGCCGGGTCTTGACCGACACGACCTTGACCTCCGTGTCCCACGCCGAATCGGCGGTGAGGAACCGGACCTGCGGCATGTCCTCGAATGCCTTGACCCCCCAGGTCTGGAAATCTTGCTGGTTGCGGTCGAGAACGATGATCTTCTGCTGTGCGAGTCCGGCGTCCACCAGCCCCCGGCAGACGGCCCAGACGAGTGCCGGGCTTGTCGAGCCGCCGCGGTGTTGGCCGTTGGACTTCATCGCCACGGTCTCTTTGGGCGAGACGAACGTCCGCCAGGCCTCGTCGACGTTGGCCTTGCCGGAAAGCGCCTTGACCATGTCGTCGACGGCCTGCTTGACGGCCTGCCGGTTGACGTCGGAGCCCGTCCGGAAGTCGTTGCGCTCGGCCACGATCACGCGGCTCTTGTCGCCCTCCGCCGCCGCGAGCGAGGCCAGCGGCGAGCAGGCCGCGCCGGTTGCGATCCCCTGCAAGAAGCTTCTTCTATCGATCTGGCGCGGCTGATTCCGCGTTTCCATGGCGATTCGAGGTCCTTTCCTCTTCTTCCGGCTCGCCGTGTTACGGGCTCTCGCTGCCTCCCGAGCACGCCCCGATTTTCGAGAGATCCGGCCCGATGTCCAGCGCGCAATTGTGCGGAAGGCGAGACGCGCGAATCTGCGGCAGGAGTGTCGTCCTCGGCCTTGCCGATCGCGGCAGCGGTACTTGAGAGGCCTCGGGGGTACGAGACCATAGACTTGAGGCTGAAGGCTTCAGGCGACAGGCTGCAGGCTACAGACTTCAGGCCGAAGGCGACAGGCTGCAGGTACCAATCCTTCGTTTTTGAGAGGGACTTCGTCGAAGGGAGCGGGCTCCTCACGGCGGCTGGATCACGCTTCTGAAGACAACCTATCGAGGAAACGAGCTTTCGCGGACTCGTGGGACATCCGCCTCACAACTTCCTCCTACGAAGTCGAACGAGGAGCGTTGCGCCTAGGCCCAGCAAGGAAGCCTCGCATGCGCCAGGTGCACAGCACGTTGCTGGACTCATCTTTCCGTCATAGAAGGAGGCGGTGATCACCTTATTCGAGTCCATGGTTACCGTGATCTCAAGACTAGTGGAGTTCGCGTCATCTGCCCCCTGCCAGCCCAGGAAGCAGTCGCATTCCTCAAGCGGGATCGCCTTGAGCGCGACTTGCTCAGCTTGTGGGTAGTCTGGCTTGTCGGGCGTTCGCATAACGGTGCCCGGTCCGACGATGTTCACCGTCAGTGTGTAGGTACCCGGGACATCCTCAAACGTCGCCGTGAGTTCCGTGTCCGCCTTCACGATCACCGTCGTCTCGGCTGCGTTGACGTCTGCGACGTTGTCCGTATCGCCGGTCCAGGCCACAAACCCCTTTCCCTCCGGGACCATCGCCTTGATCGTTGGCTCTTCGCCATGGCGGTAGGTGCCCGAGCCGCTGCCGCCGTAAACGATCAGGCTGTGCCGGACGTCGGGTTCGAAGACGGCCATTACGGCCCAGTCCGTCTCCAAGGTGACATTGAGGGGATTGTACTCGCTCGTGAGAAGCCCGACCCACTCTCCGTTGTAGTAGGACCGGACGACGCCCTGCTGCCCGACGGCCACGACGTCCCCGTAGAAACCACCCCAATCGGCGCCGTCACGACCGAGCACCCCGAAAAGCGTGGCAGGGGTCCCGCTGTCCATCGCCGTCCACGCCGTCCCGTCGTAATGGAAGATCGTCCCGGCCGCGCCTACGACGAAGACGTTGTTCGGGGCGCTGACCCAGACGTCCCAAAGGGCCTGGTCGGTTACGTCGGTGACGGCCGACCACGAGGACCCGTCGTAGTGGAGGATGGAGGCATCCCCCATGTCCCCGTCGCCGACGGCGAAGACATCGTTAGGACCCGTCCCCCATACGCCGCGCCAATCGGTGAAGTCTGGGACGCTCATCGGCAACCAGGTCGAGCCGTCGTAGTGAACGATGGTCGCATCGTGTCCCACGACGAAGACATCATTGGGTCCCGTCCCCCAAACGTCTGTGAGACGTGCCGTCGTCCCGCTGTCCATGGCCCGGACCTTCCATGTGTTCGGGTCGTCGGCCGTGAGGAGCGTGCCGTTCGATCCGACGATGAAACCCACGCCATGTTCGAACCCCCAGACCGCGCGGAGGGATTCCGCCGTGCCTGTAGAGATTTCCCACCTGTCGAAGTGGTAGTTGGGCTCGGCGGTGGCCGCGAGGCTCACCGAGGTACCCTCCGGGTAGACCCCGCCGTTAAGATCGAGATCGACCTGACCCTCGCCGTAGACGTCGACCGTCAGCGTACAGTCTGCCACAGCTATTCGGGCCCAGAAGACGAGCATCGCGCAGAGCAAGAGTGCGCCACCCAGCTGCAGAGCTCCCCTGGACGTCGCGTCTTTCATCTTCTTCACTTGGCCCGGTCGTTTGAATCCCTATCCCGTGGCCCCCGCAACTGCTGGACGCACTTCGGTGTTACCTGGCGTCCCGAACCCGCCGAATCACCACCTCCTCAAGAATGGCTGGCTTCGGGCGCTTGCCGACACGTCGAGGCAAGCACCCGTCATGCCACGCCGTAACGGATCCGCGGTTCGTTACCGTACGGGACTCCGGCGGCCCAATGATTTCTGGGTTCAATAACACCCCATTATATGATGCCCCCGAGCCGTGCATAGCCCCATGCCCGTTCCAGCAGTGGTCTTCCCCATGCATTGTCATACCAATGGGTAACGACGTTGCGATCAAGAAAGATCAGGGACAGAGAAATCAGACGGAAACGAGGGACAGTCACCTGCGAGGGCTTTGGCCTCCCCCTCACATCTGCCGATCGAGGCGGCGGTACTGAATCGCCTCGGCGACGTGGTCGGCGGCGATGGCGTCGGCGTCGGCGAGGTCGGCGATCGTGCGGGCGACGCGGAGGATCTTGTCGTGGGCGCGGGCGCTTAGCCCCAACTCACTGACGGCCTGGCGGAGCATCGACTCACCCGCCGAATCGAGCGGGCAGTGCCTCTTGATCTGCGGCGAGGAGAGCCGCGCGTTGAGCAGCGTCGAATCGGCGCCGTAGCGGCGTCGTTGCGTCTCGCGCGCGGCCAGGACCTGCTCGCACCATGGCCGATATCGACGCCTTTGGATCGGTCAGGGCCGAATAAATACTAGAG
>CAZKCX010000618.1:0-4427 GCA_964550865.1 uncultured Planctomycetales bacterium | reverse complement strand
GAAGCCAGAGGGCATCGCAGTTGTCCGAGGACTTCCCCGGAGGCAGTTCGGCGCGGAAGCGGACCCGACACGGACTCATGCCCAATGCCGGGCTGACATGGACCTTGACGCTCTGCGCGTCGCCGTTCGTGTTCCAGGGCGATGCGGGCGATGGTTTGCGACCCTGGCCGAGCGAACGCACGGGCTCGGGCCTGTGCGTCGTGGCCTGAACCCGCGCGGGGGGATTGAACGCCTGCGCCGGCGGGACGTGCCTCGTCGGTTTCGGAGACAAGGTCGTGGCGCGTTGGACGCGGGTCCCCGCGTTGGTCCGATCGATTCGCTTCGGCAACTCACTCCTCTTCGGGGCCGATGCGACTCGCCGGGGAGCCCCGACGGTTCGTGCGGGCGGGGTTGTCTGGGCTTCTCGCGTTCGCCGAGGCGCGGCGGGCACCGGCTCGGGCTCGACCGCGGTGCGCGTCGGTTCGAGTCTCTGGGGAACCACCGGCGGCGCGACGGGCGTTGGGTTCTTGACCTTACCCTTCTCCTGGGAAGCGGACGTCCTTCGTACGGGTTCCTGGGCGGCCTGGTTTGCCCCGCGAGTTCGGTCCACCACGGGGAGGGTGCGCCTCCGGGTCGTGTCGGTGTTCGGCGGTGGATGCACGGCCTTGTAGGGCGCGTGGACGTTCGAGGAATCGGGCGACGCGGTGCGCGGTCCGGTTTGCTTCCACGCCCCTCGGTTGCTGCTGCTCGGGGTGGATCTGCGCGGTTGAGGCCGCTGGAGCGAGCCCCCCGTGGTCTTCTCCGCGCTCAGGATGCGTGTGCGCGGGGGTGCCTTGGGTTCCGGCGTGCGCGCAATCCGAACGCGTTTCTCCGGCTGCTTGGGTTCCGGCTTCGGTTGGAAGGCCTGGCGTTCCTGTGGCTCGTTCGCCTTTCGATTCGTCTTTGGCTCGGCCCGTGTCTTCCTGGGCTCGGGGGATGCCGTCTTGGAGTTTCGTTGCGTGCGCGACGGTGTCCCGTTGCCCACGAGCTTCTCGCTCGACGCTTCTTCCTTGGAATTGGATCCGTTGGCCACCGTGGTGTTGGTCAGCTCCCTCTGGCCTGAGACCATTCTCGCGGAGCGCGGTTGGGCCCGCATGCCATAAGCCACGGCCTGATGAAGGCCCCTATGCCCCTCCAAGATCCGCGGGAACTTGGAGGGCGTTCGCGGTTTGAGTCCGTACTGCATCGCGAAGTAGGCCGCCGCGATATGGGGGGTTCGTTCGTGACCTAACTGGCCAAGGATGCCCCACGTGAAGTTCCGGAAACCATGTCGGCGGTACCATTGGACCGCCTCGCGCGATTCCGACTGACAGATCGCGAAATCGTTCTGCGTCCAGAACACAGTGATAGGCATGTCGCGATACTTCGGGATCTGCTTGGGGTCCAGCAGGTCGGCCTGGAAGTTCGACTGCCGCACGGCCAACACGCTAAACAGATGAGGATAGCGATTCACCATGAGGTGGGCGATGTATCCGCCCGAGGACCAACTGGTCGAGAGGACCTTGTTCGGGTCGACCGGATGTTCGCGCATGACCTCCTGCATGATCGCATAGGATCGCTTGACGTCGTTCTGGACGTACCACAGATTCGGATCCCTCAGGGGGAACTGCATCGTGATGTCGCAGCTGTTCAGTTGCGGCGCGATGGTGATGAAGCCGTATCGGTCGGATTCCTCCTGCCACTCCTGGGCCTGGGGAAGGCAGTTGTCGAAGGGCTTCATGCCATGGAAACTGACGACCAGGGGCCACTTGCCCGACTCGGTCGCGGGATGGACGGGCGTCTTCACGCCGCGCTTCTTCTGGGCCATGTACTCTTCGGGCAGGTAGAGCCAGTACGGCCAGTTCAACGTCTTCTCGGTCACCAGCTGGAGCTTGCCCTTGCCCGGAGGTTGGGGCACGGCACAGCCAGACCCGAGACAGACCACGAGCCCGAAGACGACCAAACCACCACGGACGAGAGTCCTCATCGATTCCTCACACTGCTGAGGTCGTCGCGGGCGCCGCGCCTCACGCCGCATTACGCCAAGGGAACCTGCGACTGCCTCATGCAAAACCGGGCAGCTCCGGCTGGGTGGCTGCCCGCATCGAGTCCGTAGGAATCCGTTCCTCCCCGTGCCACGCATGGTACCCGCCCCTACCGCACCCGACGGACGGGAATCCCACAAGTACGGCATTATAGCGGGACGCCCAGCGGGAACCAACCCTCAATTGTGCCAAACGCCGAAATGGGCCTCATTCGTCGTTCAACCGATTTCGGCGGTTCTTTCGTCCGCACACACATCCATCGACGCGCGGGTGCAAACGATCCTTCCGCCGGGCAGCGACGATCGCTCCACTCGGGCACGAGGCCAGCGGATGCAGCCATGCCCGGTCCCCCGGCTGAGGCAGCAGCTTGCCTACTGTATCGGCCCCGCGAACGGGATTCGATGAGCCGTTCTCGGCCATTCTCAGCCCGTCTGCCAGCGTTGAGAACGGTCTTCTCCCGACGCTCGACGGAGGGCCGAACCCTACGCAATCCCCTGGCCCCGCAGCTCCTCCAACGCCCTGCGAACCTCCTGCTCCATCCCGGGAGCAAAGCCGTTCGGCAGACCGTACTCCCACGAACTGACGACCTCGTACCCCCCTTCCGGCAGCATGGCCGTCGTGGGGAGGTACGCGCCCTGGCCGTTCGCGTAGCCGAGCGGGATCGTCAGCCCCCCGTGGTAGAAGTCCTCGACGAAGAATCCCCAATCCCCGACGGCCTCCCCCTCGATGGCGAAGATCCGCAGTCCCTCTCCCAGCTTCATGCCCTGTGCCGTCAGCGGCATGGACGTCTGGAGCTTGCCGTGGCGATCGAGCAGCTCGACCTGTCGCGCCGCCCACATGGAATGAACGTTTTTCTTGCGAGCCTCGGGCTTGGTGTCCGCGACGATCTTCCCGTAGTAGGCCTTCTCACGCGGGGGCTCCAGGGCCCAGTGCATCTCGGTCATCGCGCTGCGGAGGTCGGGTTCGATGGCCTGGAGGCCTTTCTTCAGGGCGGTGACGACCTCGCCGGATACCATCGCACCGGCCTCGTCCATCAACTCCCACGTGCCCGGTTGCCACCGGCTCACGCCTCGTCCGATGACGAGGGGTTTCGCGTCGCCGCCGACGCCCTGCAGGAAGAGACTAGCCGCCTTGCCGAGATGCGCGTCGAGCTTCCGCATGGCCGCCCCGGGATACTCGGCCGAGATCTCGTGGCCGCCCATCATGGACGGATGGCACGAGATCGAGAAGAGCAGGCAGACCGGCTCGCCGGCCGTGTCCTTGAGCAAGCAGATCGGCAGTCGATCGTAGGCCGGCTTGTCGGGGTTGGGGGCGTTGATGACCCTTCCGTCTTCCTTGCGGCGACGGTTGAGAGGAAGCTTGGATCGCGTCACGCCTGCGGACAACGTCACCTCGCGGGCCGCCTTTCGGGCCTCGCAGGCCGCTTGCACGGTGGCGTGCTCGAGCTCGGCGAGGTAGAGCAGGTCCGGAGGTTCGTATCCGGCGGAATACCACGTGCCCACCTTCGGACCCACGTGGTTGTGCGAGGTGTTCAGCAGGATCTGCCAGGGTGCGGTGGCCATTCGCCGCGCGATCGCGCCCTTGTATCGGTCGGCCTCCTCTCGACCGAGGAAGCACAGGTCGTAGCCCATGATCAACGCGCGTTCGTCGCCCTGCTCGAGGTAGAGGGCTCGGACGTGGAGGTCGTCGTGCACGCCGGTGCAGCCGTGGGACATGTCGCGCGTGCCGAAGCCCATCATCGTCGTGCCGATCGGGGGCGTGATCTTCGCGCGGGCGAATCCTGCTTTCATGGTGCTGCATCCTTTTCTTGAATGCCCTTCTCGGTCTGCCGCGGCGGTGCGTCGGCCCATCCAACCGAGTCCGAGCGCGCCCGTCGTGGCCAGAAACTCTCGTCGCTTCATGGCGGCACCTCCAAAGGTGATCGTATCCAATCCAATCACCCGACGAAAGCGAAACCGCCGTCTTCGGCTGCCGAGGTGATCGTGGCGGGTTCTGAAGAGGGCTCTCGATGGGTTCCGAAGAGGAATCCGACGGGTTCCAAAGAGGAGTATCGAGAAGAGGCAGTCTTCCTGCTTCATGGTGTATCAGGACGACGTCAGCCGCCGAGGAATACACGCGCGCATGGATCGCGAAGCTTCGTTATACTGGCAGGGGCTGGTTGGGAGGAAACTTGAGGAAACGGTGATCCGCGGGGGGTAGGAAGAAGGGCGGTGAGTCGCGCGTGGCGCGTTCGGAGGCGGAGTCGTCTTCTGGCCTGCCGGCCCGTTGCGCGCGGCTGCGACGGGGCTGAGAGTCGTCCTGGGAACCGGGCGAGTGGCGGAATGGCAGACGCTGGGGACTTAAAATCCCCTGGGCCGACAGGCCCGTGCGGGTTCGAATCCCGCC
>CAZKCX010000617.1:0-4428 GCA_964550865.1 uncultured Planctomycetales bacterium | reverse complement strand
CATCTCCACGCCGTCGCTGTAGAGCAAGAGCTTCTCGCCGGGCAGGAGCTCCGTGGTGACGGTCTCGAACTGCTCGTTTTCGAACAGCCCCATGAGCCCGCCCGAAGAGCGGATCTCGCTCACCTCGCCGGAGGCTCCGACGCGGATCGGATAGGGATGCCCGCCCCGCGCGACCTGGAGCCGATGCGTTCGCGTGTTGTAGAGACAGTAGCACGTCGTCACGAACTGGCAGTTGGGCAGGTTCTGGCTCCAGAGGCTGTCGTTGAGCTGGCTGAGCACGTGGCCGGGCTCGAGGATCTCGTAGTCGTTTCCGTAGATGCGCTTGGGCACGACGGATCGTTTGATGAACATCGTCAGCAGGCCCGCGGCCATGCCGTGGCCCACGACGTCGGCGATGTAGAGTCCGATGTGGTCTTCATCGATGCGGAAGATGTCGTAGATGTCCCCGCTGACCCAACTGGCGGGCCGGAAGATCGTCCCGATGTGGATGCCGTCGACGTCCGGCAGCTCGCGCGGCAGGAAGTCTCGCTGCAATCGGCTGGCCAGCCGCATTTCCTGGTCGATCTCGGTAAAGTGATGGTTCAGCTTCTTGCCGAGCCGCTGCATGTTTCGCAGCTCGCGCTCGTATTGCTCGATCACGGGTCGATATCGGGCCATGACGGCGAGTCGTCCGAACAGCTCGTCCGGCGAGATGCTCGGGTCGACGATGTCCATGCCGTCGGAGGGCGGCTCGTCTTCGGCGCCTTCCGCAGTCGGCATGACGAGGATCACGCCGATCCGGGCATCGCCGATTCGGCCTTGGAGTCTCTCGGCTTGCTCGATCAATTCCTCCCCGATAACGTCGGGGTTGGTGCAGAGCATGAGCACGGCGTCCGGGGAACCGGCGGTGATGGCCTCGCTGACCTCCCCGACGTTCGAGACCTGCGTCGCGTGGATCTCGGGGCGACGCAACAGCTTGGCCACCGCGATGGTGGGTTCAAACCCGTTGGTTACGACCAGGAGCTCGATCGATTGGGCGGAAAGGGAGGTGGACATCAGGTACTGGCCTCTGGCACGTCCGATAAGCTTCGATTGCGCTCGACACCCCGAGGGGCACGGTACGGAGCACGGGCTCCTGCTGTGTGTGTCGGATCGGCGGCGCGCGGGCTTTAGTCTCGGCTAGTCAATCTGAACCATATCGCCCTCACGGATGGAGAGCTCGGCCAGGCGGCCGGCGTGAACCTCCAAAGCATACTTCGCGGGGGCCCCGGAGGGATAGTGGGATTCGTCTCGGGCCTTCATCGTGTGGATCTTGATGATCCGGCCGTCGGCGTTGATGTAGGCGATGTCCAGCGGCGTAATCGTATTCTTCATCCAGAACGCGAGTAGGCGCTCGCGCGGGAAGACGAACAGCATGCCCTCGTCGCGACCCAGCTCCTCGGGCGGGACGTTCATCAGCCCGAGCTCCTGCTCACGCAGTGTACGGGCGACCGCGACGTGGAAGGTGTGCCCGTGGATGGTGACCTCGGCCTGCTCCATGCTCTCGCGATCGTTCTTGTTGGGGTTGCTGTTGGGCTCGCTGCCCAATGAACAGCCCGTCAGCGCCGCGCCCCCGCATGCGGTGAGACACGATGCGGCCAGCAGTGGGAGCGCCTGAGCGGATCTCATCCGGCATCGTCCTCTTGGGGGGGCTGGCTTTCGGAGTCATGCAGATTGCGAAGCTCCCGCGTCAGCATCTTCTGCGTGAAGTCTACGAGGCGGAGCTGAAGCTTCCGGACATCCGCCAGGTCCATCACCGCCAGAACGCAGAGCCAGGCGAGCATCCCGAGCAGGAGCACCCAGAAGGCCAAGGCCGCTCGGGGATGCGGCGTTGGGTTGACGAAATTCGCTCCGACGAAGAAGACGATGCTGATCACGGCCATCATTGCCATGCCGAGATTCCGACGACGGCGACGACGCTCGTAGACGTGGGGGAGATCGAACCGCGCCCAGAGGTCCCGTTCGCTGGTATCGCCCCGTCGCTGGAGCCTGCGAATCAGGTAGACGACGGGAGCGGTCACGCCCAGACCGCTCACGATCCCGGTCAGGATGGTTTGTGCTTCGGCCACAACGTGCCCCTCGGGTCGTACAGGCCACTATACGAGGCCCGCCTTCCGAAAGCAATTCGGGGGCGTCGAAGGTTGATTGCCCGACCCGAAGCCTCATGCTATAGTGGATCGTGCTCATATCTCGAGCCGAGAGGAGGTCCGCATGTCCGCAGTCAGCAGCCCGCCGGCCATCGACTTCGGTCCGGCCGAAGACGTCCTACGTGAAATCGACACAGTCCGATCAGACGATCTCATCCCACTACTCCAAAGAATCCAGGACGCCTACGGCTACCTACCCAAAGATGTTCTTATCGAGATCAGTCGTCGCACGGGCATCGCCGCCAGCCAGATGTATGGTGTGGCCACGTTTTATGAGCAGTTTCACTTGGAGCCGCGGGGGAAGTACACCGTCCGCTGCTGCAGGGGCACGGCCTGTCACGTCCGCGGCGGGCATGAGATCATCGACACCTTCACGGAGACGCTGGGCGTGGAGGACGGTGAGACGACGGAAGACATGTTGTTCACGCTCGAGACGGTGGCGTGCCTCGGGGCGTGCGCCCTCGCGCCGGTCGTCGTCATCGGAGACCGGTACTACGGCAAGATGAACCCGCGCAAGATCAAGACACTCATCGACAAGATCAGGCAGGCCGAGAGCGAAGAGGAGATCGAGTAATGGCCAAGCTGACCACCATTGCCGACTTCAAGGCCTACAGCCAGCGAACCAAGGACGGCCTCGACGCCGAGCTTCCGATGGTCATGATCTGCGGGGGCACGGGCTGTATCGCGCAGGGCTCAAAGGAGGTCTACGAGGCGTTTGAGCAGGCGATCGCCGAGCAAGGACTACGCGATCGCGTCCGGCTCAAGATGACCGGCTGCCACGGCTTCTGCGAGAAGGGTCCGGTCATGGTCATCCTGCCGTCGCAGCTGTTCTATCCCGGCGTCAAGCCGAAGGACGTGCCGGAGATCCTGGAGAAGTCCGTGCTGGGCGGCGAGTCGATCGAGCGACTGCAGTACGTCGACCCCGTCAGCGGCAGGAAGTGCGTCCACGAGCACGATATTCCGTTCTACGCCAAGCAGCATCGGGAGGTGTTCCGGAACAACGGCCGGATCGACCCGGTCGACCTCGACGACTATGTCTCCCGCAACGGCTACGCCGCCTTGGCGAAGGCATTGGAAGAGTATCAGCCGGAGCAGGTCGTCGAGATGGTGACCGAAGCGGGGCTGCGCGGTCGCGGCGGCGCGGGCTTCCCGACGGGCGTCAAGTGGAAGATCTGCAGGGGCTACGAGGCGGAGAAGAAGTACCTCATCTGCAACGCCGATGAGGGCGATCCCGGCGCGTTCATGGATCGTAGTCTCCTGGAGGGCACGCCGCACGCCATCCTGGAGGGCATGCTGATCGCGGGGTACGCCACGGGCGCGACGCACGGGTTGATCTACGTCCGGGCGGAGTACCCGCTCGCGGTCAAGAACACGCGTGCGGCGCTCAAGGTGGCCCGCGAGGCCGGCTTGCTCGGCAAGAGCATCCTGGGCACCGACTTCTCCTTCGACATCGAAGTGCGTGAAGGGGCCGGTGCGTTCGTGTGCGGCGAGGAGACGGCCCTCATCCGGTCGCTCGAAGGGATGCGCGGCATGCCGACGCCCCGACCACCGTTCCCGGCCGAAAGCGGTTACCACGGGCAGCCCACCAACATCAACAACGTCGAGACGTTCGCGAACGTGCCGCTGATCATCGAGAAGGGGCCCGCCGCGTACGCGCGGCAGGGCACGGAGAAATCCAAGGGCACGAAGATCTTCGCCCTGGCAGGCAAGGTTCGGAACACGGGTCTGGTCGAGGTCCAGATGGGCACGACGCTCCGCGAGATCGTCGACGACATCGGCGGCGGCGTGCCAAAGGGTCGGACCTTCAAGGCCGCCCAAACCGGCGGGCCGAGCGGCGGATGTGTGCCGGCCGAGCACCTCGACATGCCGATCGATTACGAAAGCCTTCGCGAGATCGGCGCGATCATGGGTTCCGGCGGCCTGATCGTGATGGACGACCGCACGTGCATGGTCGACATCGCACGCTACTTCCTGAGCTTCGTCCAGCAGGAGAGCTGCGGGAAGTGTTCGCCCTGCCGCGTGGGCACGAACAAGATGCTCGAGATTCTCAACCGGATCTGTGCCGGCCAGGGCCAGCCCGGCGACGTCGAGGAGCTCGAGCGGATCGGCAGTACGATCTTGCGCTCGGGGATGTGCGGGTTGGGCTTGACCGCGCCGAACCCGGTGCTGTCGACGATTCGCTTCTTCCGCGACGAGTATGAGGCCCACGTGAACGAGAAGCGTTGCCCGGCGTGCGTGTGCGAGGCCTTGATCACCGGCTATC
>CAZKCX010000616.1:0-4437 GCA_964550865.1 uncultured Planctomycetales bacterium | reverse complement strand
CGAACCCACATGACCGGCTTGGAAGGCCGGGGCTCTACCATTGAGCTACGCCCGCGTCGAGGCGCCCACCAAGGGCGATCCAACAGTCGTAGCGTACGATCCCTGCTCGGGTGCGTCAATGCTCCACTCTGCGCGACTCCTCCGTGGCAAAGGGGATTCGCCGGGCGTAGCTCACGGGCAAGATGCCCGTGCTACGGGGGCGGCTTTGTGGCGGGGGTTCACGGGCGAGATACCCGTATCGAGAACCGGCTCCGGAGGTCGCTACCCCGTCAGTCTGCTTTTCACCGGCCTTGCCACCGCAGGCTTGCGTCGGCGTTCGCGCTGGCTTAGAAATGCGGCCATGCCCACGTATCCGATCGGCAAGCTCTCGCACGAGGAGCTGACGAAGCTTCTTGCCACGCTGCCCGGCCGTCGAGCCCGCGACGTCCTCGTCGGCCCGGCGGTCGGAGAGGACGCGGCGGCCGTTGCGATGGGCGATCGCGTGCTTGTCGTCGCGACGGACCCCGTAACCTTCGCCGCCGATCGCGCGGGATGGTACGCCGTCCAGGTCAACGCGAACGACGTGGCCACGATGGGCGCCCGCCCCCGCTGGTTCCAGGCCTGCGTACTCATGCCGAGCGAGGGCTCCGCCTCCGTCGAATCCGTCTTCGAGGACATCGGCGAGGCCTGCCGGGCGATGTCCATCGCCGTGCTGGGCGGGCATACGGAGGTGACGGCGGGTCTGCGGCATCCGATCGTGATCGGTACGATGATGGGCCACGTCGAGCGTGATTCGCTCGTGACTTCCGGCAGGGCGAAGGTCGGCGATACGATCGTGCTGACGAAGACGGCCGCCATCGAGGCGACGGCGATCGTCGCCTTCGAGTGCGCGGATCGGCTGCGCGGAACCGTAGCGCGACGGACGCTCAAGCGGGCCGAGCGGTTCCTCGACGAACCCGGCATCAGCGTCGTCCGCGAGGGGCTTTGCGCGGCCCGCGCCGGCGCGTCGGCCATGCACGACCCCACCGAAGGCGGCGTGCTCACCGGCCTGTGGGAAATGGCCACCGCGTCCGACAAGCGGTTCGAGATCGATACGGAGGCCATTCCGGTCGCGACGGAGACACGGCAGCTCTGTGAGGTCACCGGGCTCGATCCGCTGCGTGCCCTCGCCTCGGGGTGTCTGCTGATTACAATCGCGCGAGATCGGACGAAGGAGCTGCACCGCCGCCTCAAGAAGCTGAACATCGCCGCGACGACGATCGGCAGCGTGTCGCGAGGATCGGCCGGTCTGTTCGACCGGACCGATGAGAAGATCCCCGTCAGTGCGACGGACGAGATTGCCAAGTTGTTCCAGTAGCCACCGAGAGTGCCATGGAGTCATTGGATTCGACGACGATCGAGACGACCACCCCTCCTCCCCAACCGGAGCGCCGCGTAGGCCTGTCCGACTGGCAATTCCGCAAGCCGGACGTCCTTGCCTGTGTTGCATTGCTCTTGCTCGGCTCGCTGCTGTGGCTGCCCGGCCTGGGAACGCGCGGGCTGTGGACCAGCGGCGAGGCCCGCGCGGTCCAACACGCCCGCCGGATGGTCCAAACCGGCGACTGGGTGCCCATGACACTGCAGAAGCGCGAGCCGGTCCTCATGGTCGACCCGAACAGCGGCACACCCGGCTCGTTCCTCGTCGGCTGGGACGAGTGGCCCACGAAGCTGAGCTACGGGGACGGGGCGGTATTGGCGCTGGAAGAAGAATGGCGCGACTCGGTCCATCTCTACGTCGAACGAAACGACCTCGGTGCGCAGGTGCGCTACGGCCACCCGCCGCAGATCCACAAACCGGTGTTCTTCTATTGGCTCGTTGCGGCGGGCTACTGGCTGGGCCTGCCGATGGACGGGCCGTGGACGAACGCCGTCATCCGCGGCTTCAGCACGGTCCCGGCCATCTTGCTGCTGCCCGTGGTCTACCTGATGGGGTGTCTCTTCTACGACCGGTTGGCGGGTCTGATCGGCTCGGTCGTTCTGGCGACCTGCGTCGAGTACTTCTGGATCGCTCGCGTGGCCAAGATGGACATGACGCTGACGTTCCTGTTCGGCGTGGCCTTCCTGCTGTGGTATCTGAACCATCGGGGCATCCGGCCGCGGCTGTGCAGTCTCGCGATCTTCGTCATCCTCGGCTGTGCCGCCCTCATGAAGAGCCTGGCGTACTTCTTCCTGCCCGGTCTGATCGTGCTGGTCTACCTCCTCGTCGAGCAGATCGGCGAGCGAGGCTTCCGAGAAGGTCTGCGACAGTGGCCGGGCCAGATCTTGCAGGCCGCCCGGCGCATGCACTTCGTCGTCGGCGTGCTCATCGTCTTGGCCATCTGGTTGCCGTGGCACGTGTTGATCCACATCGAAACGGACGGTCAGTTTACGCGAGAGATGTTCCTGCGTCACAACCTCGCCCGGGCGGGCCTGATCGAATACGGCAAGGAGTTCGGGACCACCACGAATCCCGCCTTCTACTTGGGTCGTCTCTTCGTGGATCTTCTGCCGTGGTGGATCATGCTTCCCGGCGCGATCGTACACGTCTGTCGGCCGCGGTGTCGGCCCTTCTGGAGGCAGGGGGCGTATCTGCTCGTCTGCTCGACGATCTGGTTCCTGTTCTTCAGCGCTCTACACTACCGTAAAGAAGAGTACATCCTGCCGATGTACCCGGCGGTCGTCCTGCTGATCGGCAAGCTGCTGGCCGATTGGGTGCGGTCTCCCGCCGGCGGGCATATCAGCTGGCGGGTGTTTGCGGACGCGACACGGGTGGGCCTGGCATGGATGGTCGGCAAGCAGACGACGACGGCCGACCCGAACGAGGCCGTCGAAGGCGATTTGCGTCTGACGATCGCCGTGCGGATCGCCTCGATCGTGATGGCGGTGGCGGTCGGGCTGGCCGGCGCGTTCGTCCTGCTGATCATGAGCGAGGGCGTGCGCCGCTTCCTCTTCACCTTCCCGGACGCGTCGGATCCCTGGATCGGCACGAACGAGCACGACCGGACGGCCTTCGAGACGGCGGGGATGTTCCTGCGGCAGCACATCCACGTGGTGGTTGTCTTCGGGGGGGGTGTGGTGGCGGCGATGATCGCGGCGGCCGTCATGGTCTTTCGCAAGAGACCCGGTGTGGCGATCGCGCTATGGACGGTGACCATGGCCGTCGCGCTATCGGCCGTGGTGCACGTCTTCCAAGATCGGGTGCTCGATCCGTATCGCTCGCAGCGGGCGTTGGCCGAACGCATCGAGGAGGTGATCGCCGAGACCGGTCCGGAAACGAGAATGATCCTCTTCGGGGCCGAAGAGCATGAGCTGACCATGCTCATGCCCGAGCAGTTCGATGCCATCCCGCGCTTTCGATTCGGCATGCTTCGCGGGCGCGTGGCCGCCCTGTCCGATCACCCTGTCCTCATTCTGCTCCCGCGGGCGGACTACGCGAACAAGTCGATCTTCGGGAGGTTCTCCTGGGGTGATCTCTATGGCGCGTTCGAGGAGGTGCCGACGAACATGCCGCGATACGACCGCGGGCACAACGACGCCCTGGTGATCCTCCGCGTCAAGCCGGGCGCGTACACGGGTACCCAACCTGTCACGCAGTCGGCGCGCACGCACGTAGGCGGGCCCGGGGAACCTCACGTCGGCGAACCCCAGCGCGCGGTTGCGCTCTAAGCTACTCTCCAGAAGGACTGAACAATGCGTCAGAAGGAACCTGAATCTGGGTGGCTCACGGCTTTGGCCGTGCGGGCCCATCGCTCACGCGATGGGGACGCGAATCTCCGGTCGAATTCGTGTCCCCCACCTCTGAAGAGGTGGGCCACCCAAGTTTCGCCAACCGTCCGAACACTGCGCCAGGCAGCTTCGCGTAACGCCGAGGCCCATTGATGCCCCTGACGCTCCGCAACATCCCGCTCGAGTTGGACGAGGATGAGGAGGTCCTTCCGGCTCGCGCGGCGCGCCGGTTGAAGCTGCCCGCGGATGCCATTCGGCTTTGGGGCATCACACGCCGTTCGATCGATGCGCGCGGAGACGGAGTCCGGCTGGTGTACACGCTCGAGCTTTCGCTGGACTCCCGAGACGACGAAATCCGCATCGCTGCGCGGCTGCACCGCAAGGACGTCGCCCTGCTGCAGGACGAACCCGCGCCACCCCTGGTCATCGGCAGCGAGCCCATGCCGGACAGACCCATCGTGGTCGGATTCGGGCCGGCCGGGATGTTCGCCGCGCTCCGGCTCGCGGAACACGGCTATCGTCCGATCGTCTTGGAGCGTGGCCGAGCCGTCGAGCAGCGACACGTCGATGTCATGAGACGATTCTGGCGGGAGGGCGACTTCGACCCCGACTCGAACATGCTCTTCGGCGAGGGTGGGGCCGGCTGCTACAGCGACGGCCAGCTGCGGACGCGGATCAAGGACCCGCGGGTCCGCCCCGTTTTGGAGTGGCTGT
>CAZKCX010000615.1:0-4448 GCA_964550865.1 uncultured Planctomycetales bacterium | reverse complement strand
CGCTCAACATCACGGTGTCGGCCGACATGAGCGTCTGCGGCGTTTCGGCGGCCATCGCCACCGCGGCCGCGTGCAGGGCCAAGAAGGAGGAGCTGACGCTGGCCGTGGGGATGTCGCTCATGTTCACCTCCGTCATGATGATCGTCATGCCCTGGGTGATCAAAGGCGTCGGCATGGACCACGTGCTCGGCGGGGCGTGGATGGGCGGCACCATCGACGCGACCGGCGCGGTCGCCGCGGCCGGCGCGTTCCTCAGCGAACGTGCCCTCTACGTGGCCGCCACCATCAAGATGATCCAGAACGTGCTCATCGGTGTGATCGCGTTCTGCGTGGCCGTCTACTGGTGTGCCCGTGTCGAGCGCCAGGGCGAGACCACCGTGGGTATGATGGAGATCTGGTACCGCTTCCCGAAGTTCGTCATCGGGTTCATCCTCGCGTCGATCATCATGTCGCTGCTGTACCAGAGCCTGGGTCCGGACGTGGGCTACACGATGATCGACAACGGCGTGATCCGCGGCCTGACGAAGAACTTCCGCGGCTGGTTCTTCTGCCTGGCGTTCGTGAGCATCGGCCTGGCGACGAACTTCCGTGAGCTGCGGCACTACTTCGCGGGCGGCAAGCCGCTGATCCTGTATGTCTGCGGACAGTCGCTGAACTTGATGCTGACGCTGACGATGGCGTACGTGATGTTCTTCCTCGTCTTCAAGAGCATCACCGAGAAGATCTGATGGAGACCGCTACGTGACGCAAGGCAATCGAAACCATGCCGGGCGGGGGTCCTCTGCCGGAACACCCACGGCAACGCGGGGCCGTGCCTGGCTGCAATTGGGGCTCTGCGTGCTCCTGGTCTGGGCCTTCGTCTTTCACCTCGTGCCCCACTTGAGCAAGATCGAAGCCGTGCGGACGATTCAGGACTCGGCCCGGGCCAAGGGCATCGACGCCACCGCGCTCTACTACACCGAGGTGCCCGAGTTCAGCGACGCAGATTGCTACGTGCGCGACGCCATGCGCTACTGACCTCTCCCTTCGTGAGAACGTGCGGATCGGCATGGAGAACCCTCAGCCCTACGAACGACTCGAGTCCGTCGCCGACGTCGTCGACGTCGCGGGGCGGCTGCCCGCTTCGACCGTGATCGTGCCGGGCGGCGACCGCATCGAGGACCTTCGCCTCGTCGAAAGCGCCCGCGATCACGGCATCATCGACCGGATCATCCTCGTCGGGCGGCACGCGCGGATTGAGGAGTCGATCCGAACGGTCGGCATCGACATCGACGGCCAGAACATCCTCCCCGCCGACGACGACGAAGCGATCGCCGATGCCACCGTCGAGCGGCTTGAAGCCGGTGACGTAGACATCGTGCTGAAGGGCAACATCTCCACGCCGGTGCTGAACCGTCGCATGCTCAAGCTCGCGGTGCGTCCCACCGTCAGCCTGGTCACGGTCTTCGACGCCGCCCCCATCGCAGGCGGGCGTCCGATGGCGATGACAGATGCGGGCGTCACCACCGTCTGCTCCCTCGAGCGCATGACCGATCTCGTCCGCAACGCCGTCGACGTCGCGCATGTCGTGATGGGACTCCGGCGTCCTCGCGTGGCGATCCTCTCGGCCAACGAGAAGCAGATCCCTTCCTTGCCTTCCACGGCCATCGGCAAGCAGCTCACGGAGAGGGAGTGGCCCGACGCGATCGTGTACGGCCCGCTCTCCTTCGATCTGGCCACCGACGCCGGGTCGGTCGCCGTGAAGGGACTGGGGGGATCGCCGGCGGCCGAGGCCGTCGCCGGCAACGCGGACGTCCTCGTCTGTCCCGGCATCGACGCGGCAAACATCCTCTATAAGGTGGTTACGGCCATGGTGAAGTACGGGCAGGCGTCCATGGCGGGCGTCACGGTGGGATTCCCGATGCCCTATATCATTCTCTCTCGGGCGGACGCGCTCCAGACACGGCTCGAGTTAATTGCGCTATGCAGCGTGTACGCGCAGCGAAGCGGTGGTCGGGCGGCAGGAGCAGGACATGATCAGTGACGCGATGGAGCTCCGACAGTGGGTGTTTCGAGCGCATGTGCAGGATCGCGCCGGCGCGCTGACGAGCATTGCATCGGCCTTCAGCAATCGCGGGATCAGCATCGAGACCGTCGTCGGACACGGCGCGGAAGGAGGTGCCACCCACGACGGCACGGTGGTCATGACGTTTCGCTGCAGCGAAAGGGACAAGGACATGATGGTCCGCGTGGTCAAGCGACTGAGCAAGGTCACGCGACTCGAGGAGCATCCCTACAATTCGCACAGCCTACGGAAGAGCGCGCTCGTTCGCACGACCCGCGCGCTCAAGCCCCGCGACGTCGCCGGGGAAGAGTCCTTCCTCACCTGCGAAAGCATGAGCACCGATCCCGATAGCTGGGTGTACTTCCTGGCCGGCGCGCCAAGTCAACTCGATCCCGTCCTCGATCGACTGGAGGAGGAGGGCATTATCACGGACATCGTCTTCTCAATCGTCGGGCTGTAGGACACCCGACGATCGGCACTGTCGCCTTCGGGGCCGTCTGCCCTGTACGCGTGCTTTCGCCCCCGAAACGGCACCTTCCACCGCGATCTCCGACCCTATAGCAGGCCGAAGGCCTCGGCGGCATTGCCGGCCGTTTCCTTGTCGACGCATCGGTTCAGGGTGATCGACCGCCCGCCGGTCCCGACGGTACCCACCCAGATCTGCCCCTCCGGGCAGGGCCGCGTGCCGATGTCGCCGAACTGGCTCAAGGCCTGCGTGAGCGCCTCGTCAGGGGCGTTCTGGAGGATGAGCGAAGGCGGCGGCCCCGGCAGCAAACCGATGTCGCTGAGTCCCGGAACGTAGCCGCACCCGACGGCGGCAAACCCAATCCCCAGCAAGCATAAAGAAACCACGATCCGTCTCCGCATGGGATGCACCTCTGAGCCCGACCGTGAGACTCCGATTCTCACCTCGTCCTATTCCAGACGACGCACGGCGCTCGGCGAGTACACAAATGTGTCGGGAACCCTGAGCGGAACGGGCCGCGCCTGCCCGCCCCATCGATGCGTTCGCCCACTCCTCTATAGTGTGGCGACGAGCGGGACCGGGGTTACACCCGATCCAGCGGATCAAGGGGAGTTGTGCACGCTGGACTCGCCGGATCGTACGTCAAGCTCCAATACGACGAAGTCAGCGCCGAACGCCTCAAGGGTCAGGTGGAAGTCTACGTGGCGGCGAACGAGGAGACCAAGACCCTCGACTTCGACATCGATCTGCAAGCCGCGGCCGAGGAGATCGCCCGAAAGGTCAAGGAGTTGACGGACATCGAGGTCTCGGATGAGGCACCGCCCGAAGAGCTCCCCCAGGCCAAGGCCGTCGCGTCGCCGCTCGGCAAGTCCACAGGCCGGCCCGAGTCCTCCGTATCCATCCGCATGTCGGGCGTCCTCGTTCCGTTGCTGTTCCCGCTGCTCGGGTTCACCATGATGGTGGTCATGGTCCAGGTGCTCGAGCTCGTCATGCTCGTTATGGTCGAGACGCTGCTGTTGGTGACCGAGGCCATGGTCATCGCCATGTTCAGCCCGTTCCTCCTCATGGCCGAGCTGCTGCGATGCTCGATCGAGGAACCCACGACCACGGTCAGCTTCTCGCTGCTTGGTCCCGAGGTCGTCTTCATCCACGCGTTGTTTGACTGAGCCGGAGCCGCGCACCGGAGATTCCTTACCACGGGCTCGGGTCCGCCGAAACGGCGGACTTCAGCCCGTGGCTATACTCGTCAGGCCCTTCGAGCCTGAACCTGTCTGGCGTGGTCCCGTCGGGCCCTTGCCCCAGCGCGCGAGACGCTTCCCCCGCACCTTCCGACGTCAATTCGTGGTACGTCGTCTTCGAGCCCGAGCGGCGAATCGTTTCACGATTCGCCGCGCTCCCTGGTGCCGCCGAGCCTTCGATACCCCCCTGCTTCGGCGCGATCCCACGCACGGTCAAACAGGGACTCGCGCCTGTCCGCCTCATTGGTCATGCACTCGAGGCGAGGGCACCTCGCTCACGCGTTTCACGGATGGCCCCGCCAGCGGCTATAATGAAGGGTTGCCGTTTATCCTATGGAAGGCACGGAGGCATTCGATGAGCGACTTCCAGATCGTCAGTGAGCTAAGACCCCAGGGCGATCAACCGCAGGCAATCGGCGCGCTGGTCGAGGGATACCGAGGCGGGAAATCCGCGCAATGCCTGCTGGGCGTGACGGGCTCGGGCAAGACGTTCGCCATGGCCCACGTCATCGAGCAGCTCGGGCTGCCGACGCTCGTGATCAGCCACAACAAGACCCTCGCCGCCCAACTCTACGAGGAGTTCCGAGAGCTGCTGCCGAACAACGCCGTGGAGTACTTCGTCAGCTACTACGACTACTACCAGCCCGAGGCATACATCCCCCAGCGCGACATCTACATCGAGAAGGACGCCTCCCGCAAC
>CAZKCX010000614.1:0-4450 GCA_964550865.1 uncultured Planctomycetales bacterium | reverse complement strand
GTCCCCAGTTGGCTCCGAGTCGGTGACGCCCCCGTTCTGAGGGGGGCGTCAAGTCGTGCGATTATGGACAGGACCGCACCCGCCACTATCGCTGCCCGAGCCGCCGGACTTATCCGGCGCGGCCGCGCGGCATGAATACCGCGGCTCGGGCATATCGTCGCGATACTTCTGAAATGCAGTACTAGGGTCTGACGCCGGGCGAATCCGTTGATCCTTTCGGCGCAGGTCCCTCGGCGGTCTCGAACGGATCGAACGGGCTCGTGCACCCTGTACTACAACGGCAGCAAGAGGTTGTAGCACTGATGATGCCACAGTAAATCCGGCTCGCACTGAAACTCCATCTTGGGCATAGCCGTCCGTGGGGATGACCGATACAAGGAGAGTGAACCGCGGACCTCGCACGAACGTATGATGATATTGGGGTGCGCGGTTGGATGAGGCAGCAACCCAGTGCCGCCATTGGGTCCAGGGGGGCAATCGCATAGAATAGGCTCTGTTTCGAGCTTGGTGCTCTGGGGAAGGGGAGTCTCTTGTCGTTGTCCATACCGGTGGTCGTCGGTGTCGTGGTGTATTTACTGATGGATACGGACCCTGCCTGCGCGTGGGGCCCGGCCATGCACGTCCGGCTGGCGTGTGACATCTTGCAGCATTCCAGCGCGCTGCCGGCGACCGTCGCGGGGGTGATCGCCAAGTATGCGATGGACTTTCTCTATGGCAACATCGCAGCCGACGTCATCTTAGCCAAACGCCTGAGCAAGGTGAAGCAGTTCTGTCACGCCTGGTCGACGGGATTCGGTTTGCTGGAGCGGGCCGAGGATGACGCCGGTCGCGCGTTCGCCTACGGCTATCTCGCTCATCTCGCCTGCGACACGGTTGCGCACAACAAGTACGTCCCCCGGCAGATCATGGTGGCGGGGACGACGCGGTCGTTCGGGCACTTCTACTGGGAGTTCCGGGCCGATGCGAATATCGAGCCGCTCTACTGGCGGCGGCTCCGCCAGACCGTGCTGGCATGCTTTCCCGAGCACGACGCCCTGATGGAGCGCGAGTTGGACCGCGGCTTCTTGCCGTTCCACGTCAACCAGCGAATCTTCACGCGGATGAACAAGCTTCACAGCGAGCGGTGGTGGTGCCAGACGGTTCGCATGTGGGACCGTGTGAGTCGTTGGGAGCTGAACGAGAGGCTGCTCCGCCGGTATCGTAGAGACGCCCTCGATTCCGCGTTGGACCTGTTGACCGAGGGCCGGGACAGCGAGTTGCTCCACGTCGACCCCAGCGGGAATCTTGCGTTGCAGTACCTGAAGGATTCCCGGCGCTACCTCCGCAAGATGCGGCGCGCCGGGTTGCTCCTCCCCCACGTCATCAACGAAGTTACCTACGCGCACGAGCCCAACGGCGAATCCCGCCGGGCCGCCGGATGACGGTTCGGATCGCCTCTTGCCTGATTCCCTCTCCGGTCGGGCATGGGCGGCGGGTCGTGAAAAACTGTACTCTCCAGTTGCCAACCGCTCCGCAATGATTTAGAACATGTCGGCACAACCGGGGGAAACCAGGGCTCAGGATAACGTATGGCGAGGACGATGCGCGCACGGGCACTTCCGGCTACCACGACGGCTTTGGCAGTATCGATCGCGGCGCTCTCCGGCTGTCCGGAACCGGAGAAGGCTCCCTCCACCCGCCCGACAACCCAACCGGCCGCGACGCAACCGGAACGGTCATCGGCCGAAACGCCCTTGTCGACCCCCGCGATGGTGGCACCCGTTCCGTGCGACCGTCCGTGGGAGCCGGGCGTCGGACGCCTCGACACCATCGTCGCGAGTCGTCATGCCCTGCCGTCGAAGCTCCTGCGTCGAAGCGGCGTGGACGGCACGCTCTTGTGGGAGGATTTTACCGGCGCGAGGGGCGGGGCGATTCCGGGCTGGCGATTCGAGGGCAACGCATCGGCCATCATCCGCGCGGGCGATCCGAAGCAGGGCAAGTGGCTGCAACTCCGGTCGAGGGATCGCAGCGAGGCCGCCGCTCTCGTCCGGCAGCTGCCCGCGGAGGAACTAATCGACAGCGTCGTCCGCGTCGAGGTCAAGATGCTGTTCCGCGGCGGTCCATCGGCCAAGAAGGCAGACCTGCCCGAGATTCGGCTGGAATGGGCCGACGGCGGCAAGTCCGGTTCCAAGAGGCTACCCGTGCACCTCTACGGCTCGCCCGGTTGGGAACGACACGCCTTCACGGCTTCGATTCCCGCCACGGTCAAAGAAGTCCGGCTGGTGATCACCCAACAGAGCGTCACGTCCACCGTCGGTCTGGATGACATCCTCGTGGAGCGCGTCGAGCCGCTGCAATGGGCGCGGGTCCCGGGCACGCGGGAATCGGGGCTGAACCTGATCGTCGGAGGGGATTTCGAGGTCGGTCAGAAGTACTTCAGCGTGTACGGCGCCCGTCAGGTGCCGGGACGCAATTCGCTGCGGGCATGTCCGCTGGCTTGGTCCATCGACGATTCCATGGCGGCGGTCGGACGGCGATCCCTCCGCGTCCCGTTGACGGAGGATGAGTTTCGCGTGGCCTTCGGCTGGGTGCGCATCGTTCCCGGGAAGGAGTACGTCGTTTCGATGTTCGCCCGGGCCAGCACCAAGATGGTGATCCGGGTGGGGCTCGTCGTGTACCCCGGTCTGTTTCGCTACGACTACTTCACGGTGGACGAGGACTTCCGTCGAATCGCCCTCAAGGTACCGCTGGATCAGCGGATCGAGTGGCAGGCGGCCTCGGTGGTCGTGCGGCCCAGTGATCGCCCGAAGGACGCGCACGCCAAGAGCCCGTCCAGCTTCTTGTGGCTTGACGGCGTGAGCCTCACGCCGGGGGATCCCAAGACCAAGTACGATCCGGCGTCCCCGGTCGAGGTGGGCGTCGTGGGTCCCGGTTTCGACTCGGGAGAGATCGCCCATCTGGTTCAGCAGGGCAAGCCGGTGGAGTTTAGCGTTCGGCTGAAGAACTACCAGACACGGGCCTTCAAGGGCCAGGTGGCCATCGACGTGGTCGACGCGTTCGACCGTCCGATCGAGGAAGCGCAACAGACCCTTCGCGTCTCGGTCGACCCCGGCGAGATTGCGGAGCGGAAGATCGGCGCGGTTCGGCTCGGGCGGGGATACTATCGGGTTCTGGTTTCGGCGTGGCCGGAAGGCGTGGGACAAGGAAGGCCCTACTCCACCATGGAGCGTGCCTTCGGAGTACTCAACCTGACGGACCCGGTTCCGGAAGACAACTACTTCGGCATGACGGTGGAGAGCCCCCGGATGTCGGGTCGGATTACACAGCTCGGGGCCGGGTGGATCTGGCTCGACGTATCCGATCAATGGTGCCAGGGGCTCGACGGGGAACTGCACTGGTCGTGGTATCTGGATCTGGTGGCCAAGGCCGACGCGCAGAACCTGGAGATCGTGCCGGACCTTGCCTGGAGCGGGAGCGGAAAGGACGCCCCCTCGCCCGGCGTGCCATGGCGGAAGGTGTGTTCCAGCTTCGCCGAGGCGAACAAGAAGGCGGTGGCGACGCGGGGCAAGACGATCGACGGCATCGGCATCCTCGATGAGGATGCCCTGGAGGATATGACCCCGGAGGCGTACGCCGACCTGTTCGAACAGGCAGCGGCCGAGATGGGACGCAAGCTCGGCAAGGCCCGGCTGATGGTCGTGCTTCCCAAGGGCCCCCAGGCCGAGCAGGGGGCCTGGCTGACGCAGACCTCGACGGCCAGCAGCCTCGTGCGCACAGCGGAGGGGGTCGCGATGCGTTTCCCCTCGACGCCCTTCCCGGAAGACATTGAGCCCGTCCTGGAGGGCGTCCGCTCCTGGCGACGAAACCACACCTTCAAGCGCTATCTTGATGTGGGCGTCGGAGGACGCGCCCCCAGCGGATACCTCCACGTCCCGAACCTCCACGGGTACCACAAGGACGATGCCGACTACGGACCGGTGACACCGGATCCGGTCCTCCACGCGTCGTTGTTGGTGCGCGCGCTGGCGATCCGCCAGTATGCGATGATCGACGGGGCGGCGTGGTGGGTCGAATCCCATCGCCCGCCGGACATCCTGCGGCCGACCGTCGACCCCCAATGCCACGAGTACGACAATGCGCCACGCCATGCCCTGGTCGCCTTCGACTTCATGGCCGAGATGCTTAACCCCGCCGTCTTGACCGAGTGGATCGATCTGCCGCAGCAGGCCCGCGCCCTGTGCTTCGAGCGCGTCGACGGAGAGGTCATCGTGTTGATCTGGCGGCCGTTCGGGTGGTCGCTGTATCCCGTCGGCCTGCGAGGCATGGCGGGCAAGCTCCGCATGTACGACCTCTTTGGTCGCCGGGAACTCCATCCCACGCAAGGCCAGAACCAGGTGGTCCTGATCAATGCGGCGGTCCGCTACCTCCGCGTGCCCGCCACGCTGAAGGCGCAGGCGCTCGAAGCCCTCCG
>CAZKCX010000613.1:0-4452 GCA_964550865.1 uncultured Planctomycetales bacterium | reverse complement strand
ACGATCCCGGTCAGTTCGTGCTTGACGAGGTCGCCGGCCAGTGGGTGGCCATGCTGGCACTGCCGTTGGTGGGCACCCGCACGATGATCGTGGCCGTCGTCGTGCAGTTCCTCGTCTTTCGCGTGCTGGACATCGTCAAGCCGCCGCCTGCAAGTCAGCTCGAGCGCCTCCCGCACGGCTGGGGCATCCTCTGCGACGATCTGGCCTCGGGCGTCTACGCCAATCTCATCGGCCAGGTGTTCTTCCGCGTCTTCTGGCCGGATCTTTCCACGAGGTTCTTCGGGTGAGCTACCTTCAGGCCATCGTTCTCGGCGTGATCCAAGGCCTGACGGAGTTCCTGCCCGTCAGCAGCAGCGGCCACCTCGCCCTGGTTCAGCATTGGATGGACCTCGACGCCGAGTCGTCCTCGATGCTCCTCTTCGATGTCGCGACGCATCTCGGCACGCTGCTCGCCGTAGTCGTGGTCTTCTTCTCGACGTTTGTCTTGTTCTTCCGTCGGCTGATCGTGGAATTGCGGAGTGAGCCCCAGCCCAATCCCGAGCGGCAGCGCCCGTGGCTCGTCCGAAACGCCGCATGGCGGGTCCTGCTGCTCGGTGTGGTGGCCAGCATCCCGACGGGTGTCCTGGGGCTGGGCTTCAAGGATCACTTCAAGGCCGCCTTCGGCAATCCAATCGCCATCGGCGTCGCCTTGCTCATCACCGGCGGCCTCCTGTTCGTGTCCGGAAGGGTGCCGCGCCCGCGAAAGACCTGGCGACAGTTTGGGATCCTCGGGGCGTTGGCGGTCGGGTTCGCCCAAGGCCTCGCGATCACGCCCGGCATCTCGCGCAGCGGGGCGACGATCTGCACGGGCTTGCTTTGCGGGCTCAAGCGTCGCTGGTCGGCCGAGTTCAGCTTCCTGATCGCCTTCCCCGCCATCTGCGCCGCCGCCGCGAGCGAGATCAAGGACGTCCTCGAGCTGCCGAGCGACCAGCTCGCCGACATCCCGACCGGTCCCATTCTCGTGGGCAGTCTCGTCGCCGCCGTCGTCGGCTACGCCGCGCTCCGCATGCTCCTCGCGGCCGTCCGCCGCGCGAAGCTCATCTACTTCAGCTACTACGTATGGGTGATCGGAGCGCTCGTGATCGTCCTCGGCCTGACCGGACGATTGGGGTAGCTTGCCCCGTAGCACGGGCATCTCCGTAGCGCACGCACCTCCGTAGCACGGGCATCTTGCCCGTGTAAGTCTACGCGCAAGCCTGCCACGGCAAGGGGCCGTCAGGTTATCAAAGGGCGAAGCAGTCTCTGAGGTGAAGGTTCATTCTGTCTATGCCACAGGTGTGTGGGCAGCGCTTGGCCTGCGGGAATGCACTGCCCCGTAGACCATCCACATTGGCCGTCAGGTTCCGTGGGCAAGATGACCAGCTTACGTGCGCACCACGGATGCGGCGTCCCATTGCGTTGGATCTCTCACGGCATATCGGCGCTCAATGCATGTACGACGTCGCCGAGCACCGGCGGACCGCTCGCGTCGGCGATCGCCGCGATGCCGATCTCGTTTCCGTCATCCGCGCCGTTGGCTGCCACCGCGCGAACCGCCCAACACACACGCACGTGGTCGTCGAACGCCGGACTCGTCCAGGTGAGCAGCCCGGCGCTTCCGACCGGGACGATCTCCGCCACCGACGACGAGAAGTCCACCACGCCAGGGGAGGAAGCGTCGTTGTAGATCTCGAAGCGCGCGGGCGCCGCCTCCTGCCCGATCGGCTCGTACCACCAGTGCAGTCGAAATCGCCCGCCTGCCAGCGCGTCGACGCAAAGGCCGGAGGGCCGGTTCGGCCTCGGGCCGATCATCGCGCCGCTCGCATCGAACGCCACGACGCGAAGCTGGTGCATCGTCGACTCCTCGACTCCACCGCCACCGACGGCGCGGAGCAGATAGCGATAGGCCGTCGAAGACTCATGCCGGATGAACGAAAACGTCGTGATCTCCGTGGCCCGCGCGCTCGCCGCACCGACGACGCGGGCAAGATCATCCGGCACCTCGTCGTCGGTCCATCGGTATAGATTGTGCCCGCCCTTTGCTCGCGCCCAGAACGCGCCGAGTGTCAGCAGCAAACCGTTGGCGTGCCCGTTCGCGGTAAAGCCCAGGACCAGCGGGGACCAGTACGCGAACCACTTCTCTCGGATCTCGTCGTTCATGCCAAGAATTCACCGTCCCCGACGGAAGGTCATGAAACCCTCACGCACAGGCACGACCTTCCCGGAGCTCGATACCGTTCGTTTCCGTGTTGCGTCATCTCCGCTACGGTAGGCTTCAACACTACGGACGAGCGTTTCACGATTTCATCAAGACGTATTCTTCAGAGCCGGGTCGCCCTCGACCCGGTCAACCTTCTTCGTCGTTGGACGTCGACCGGCCTGGGGACAGGCCGGCTCGGACTGTAGCGGTCGACCGAACGGGGAAAGGAAGCACGTCCTTCCCCGCAACAGGGCTCCAAACGACCATAGGGCATTTTAGACAGCGTTACAGATCGCTCAGCATCAGCACGCCCGCATCCTCGTCCGGCGTGAGCGTCGCCAGCACCGTCGAGCCGTCCGTATCGTAGATGCGAAGTACGCCCGTTGCGATCGTCTGGTCGCGCTTGCCCGCCACCGCCCGCCGAATCAGATTCACCGCATGGGCCAGGCTATGCGCCTGCGCCTTGTGATCCTCGATCGACTCGGTCAGCACCGCATCGGCGATGGTGCCGGCCGCCGATGCCGGGCTCTCCGCAGGCAGATAGAACGCCTCGTCGGTCTGCGCGCAGCCGGAGGCCGTCGCCTTGAGCACGAGCACATCGGCGTTCGTCTCGTCCGGCGTTAACGGGACTGCGTACCAGCCATCAGCGATCTCCGTCGCGGCGTTCGTGGTGGCGGCAAACGCGCCGCCGTCCTTGCTGACCGCCACGTTCGGGGCCTTGGCCGTCTCCGGCGTGGCGAAGTCGTCCTCATCGACCAGCTTGAAGATCCACGTCCAGCCGGTTGCCTTTCGTAGCTCGGCCATTATCGTCCCCTCCGCATCGTCGCCCGTTTCGTACCGGGAGTGACGTCCATGGTCTGTCTGCTGTTGTGCGTCCATCGGGGAACACGGGAGCCGACGTCGATCGCGGAAGGCCAGTGTAACGGTGGATCCCGATCGTAGCTTGGCGGGTTCCCAATGCCGTTGAGGTGGTTCCCTCGACCCGTGGTGTCGCGAAGCCCGATGTCACCCACCGCCGCGGTCCCCTCGCTCCCCTCCAATGTCACATGCCAGACCGGATCCAAATGCATCGCGCGAAGTCGTCCTCGCGCGATGCAAGCGATCTCTGCATCGCTGAGCGTCCGGTTGAAGATCGCCACATCCGCGAGCCTCCCGTTGATCGGGGCACACGTGGGCTCGATGTGAAGCGAGATCGTCCCCTCATCTGTAAGAAGTGTTCCGCTGCCCTGGATTCCGCTCCCCGATGTGACATCCGCACCGTCCACGAAAAGATCCGGGGCCTCGCCTTCGCTCCATCGCCCGCAAAGGTGATGCCAGACGCCCGAAGAGGGCGCGTCGGCCCTGGCCTCGGCGTTCGAGCCACTGTGGACCACAAGCATGAGCATTTCGCTCGAGCCGCCGCTGTTGAGGAATCCCAAAGCCTTGCGATAGCTCGGAAACGGCGCCGGCTTGTTGATCTCCACAAAGGCGGATGTCCGCGGCGTCGAGTCAAGCCGGACCCACGCCATCATCGTCAGCGACGTGAGGTTGTGGACGTCGTCGCTGGGGGAGAGCACCGCCAACGTGCTGTCGGTCATGTCGATCGCCATCATCCCACCGTGTACTCGAGCGAGGCCGTAACGAGACACGCATCACCCGTGGCCGTGTCGGCGGATGTGTCCCGCCGCAGCCCCACGACGACGAGGTCCCCCGCCGCCGCCGAATCGGTCGCCTCGGAGAGATCGATGCAGGCCTCGTAGAGGTGATCACCGTCCGCCGGATTGGCATGGTTCAGCGTGGTCGTCGTTCCCATCCAACCCCCGCCGTCCTGGGTCAGGTCCAGCGCCGTCATCTCATCGGTGTCCGCATTCGGCGTGACGGCCAGCAAGGCCGCCTCGAAGCGGACCGTCTTGCTGTCGTCGACCTGGTCCTCGTCCATATAGAACTGGACGTGCAGCCTCGGGGTCCCGGCGTGCTGGTTCGCCGCATAGTGGACGGGCATCCGCACCTGCCAGAACAGGTGCTCGTCCGTATCGTCGTCGAACTTCGCGACAAGCAGAGCGAGCCGCGGATCCGTCGTCGCCGAGGTGACGACGTGAACAAGTTCGGGAATCGCCGACCCCACTGAGTCATCCGGCAGTGTGGCCGCGCGAATCGGAAGTGCGATCTCGGACCGTGCCACGATGGAATCCTCCTGCGAAGCCCGCGGATGCAGGCCGCGCTCGTGGAGCATCAGGCCGGCGACGGGCACTGGC